>NZ_VXKO01000026.1:0-32774 GCF_008711475.1 Francisella sp. SYW-2
TGGCTCCGGCCAGGTGAAAGTAGGTAATCGCCATCTTATTCAAATATCAAAGACTTATCGTGATAAGCAATACAAAAAGCCTCATAAATATATGGGGCTTTGTGTTTTTATAACTAACAAATTTAAATTATCCTTATCAATTAGTTTATATACAAAATGATATTAACTAATTATTATGATTAACTACCTTATTACTATACATTTCAAAAGAATCATCATCAGCCTTAGTTTGTTGTTGTTTATTGATCAAAGATTGTGTTTCTATTTCAGCATTAGTTAATTCTTTAGATATTGATTGTAGTATCTGGTTGTTAGATGTTTCTTTATCAATAATATGTACATTAATAGCTTCGGCTTCATATCTTAAGCTCCTTATAATACTTTGCTATAAACAGTATCAGATATTACATCTATTAATTATATATTATTTTATTGCTAATAAAGAAATATCTTATTAGGATAAATCATGTAGCATTATTTAGAGTTTATGCGAGAATGTATTTTGTTGGATTATCTGGGCATTCATGTATACCACATTCAATAAAAGTTGAAGCAATATTAGCAAAAATAGCAATTATGAAAATGACAAATATAATATGACTTAATGTTCGGATTTTATTATTTTTTGCATCTGCTATTTCATTAGGATCTTTATTGATTTTATATTGATTAGGATAAGACATAACTACAGAAATATAAATGATCGCAATCATGCATATTATGAATACCCATGTATACATGTGTAGTCCAAAAACTGTTGAACCAAAGCCAACTGGATCTGAAACATGAAGAGCAATTTGACGTAATGAAATAAATGCTGTTAATACAGAAGCTAGTAGCGATAGCGCATAATGGCTAGGTCTGATATGATAATGCATATTCAATAAAAATCCGAATCCTATTGCTAGTAGTCCTAATCTTTGCAAAAGGCATAATGGGCAAGGGATTTCTCCCATTACAAACTGAAAGTAGAATGCAGAAATAATTGTAACTGTAATACCTGCAAGTTCTATAGCACTTAGGAGTTTTACTAAATCTTCTTTAAAATATTTTTTCATATTTGCTCTCCTTATCTATAGATAAATTGACAAATGATCACTAGCATGATGAAGAAATACTAGTGATGTTACGATTAGAAAAACACAAAATGCTATAAGTCCCCATCGTCTATTAAACCAAGCGAATATGACTGATAAAAAGAGCAGTATGAAACTTATTAATATACCTGGCATATGAAACACTCCTATATATTGATACATCAATTTAATAATAGCAGTATTTGAATATCATTTCATTTTATATTTTCTAAGACTAGTCGAAACTATATTTCATACCATTATCCAAAATCATAATTAAGATGTTGTAGCTTTTGTCTTTAGGAAGCTTTTCAATTAGCTTTTTGGCTATAAAATAATTTGCACCACTACTGTGTCCAGCGTAAATACTTTGCTCTTGGGCTAGTTCGTTACATCCTTGTATAGCTTGTTTATCTGTGAATTGAATTATTTCATTAATGTATGATAAGTCCATAGACTTACAAAATACGGGATTGCCTGGGCCCTCAACTTTATAACTGTATATATTTTGCTCTATTGGTTTTCCGTGATAAAAAATATCGTAATAAACAGATCCTTTAGGATCTGGCATAAGAATTTTAGTTTCTGGGAATATCTCTTTTATTTTTTTAGCACAACCAGTAATAGTTCCACCAGATCCTCCAACTGTTATAAAGAAGTCTATATTTTTTGAGTGAGTTAAAAAATAGTTGACTATTTCTTGTCCTGTAGTTTTGTAATGACACTCTGTATTTAGTAGGTTGTCATATTGATTAATTAACACCCCATCTAAATCTTTTGCTAAGTGCTTAGCTTTATTTACATAAAAATCAGCATCTGTGTAATTGGCAGTATTTTTGCATATTGTTAAATTTGCTCCAAAACTTTTGATCATTTCTCTTTTTATTCTTCCAGTTTTTTCTGGACACGTAATATATACGGGATGATTATATAATTTTCCAATTGCAGCTAGCGAAGTTCCCATATTTCCAGAACTTGCTTCAATAATTGCTTGTTCAGGATTTATTTTTTTATTTTTGATTAAATTATCTAATATATATTTTGCAACTCGATCTTTTATACTTCCTGTAGGGTTAAGCCATTCGCACTTGGCATATAAGTTATGAGCGTTGTTGGTTTTTAGTTTGATAATAGGAGTTTTGCCTATTAGAGAGATCATGATATTTTTACTATATTTTAAATTAGGTAATTTTAGCAAAATGTTTGCTGTAGAATCTTTTAATTATCTGTAATGAGTATAATAATGAGTTGCTTTTGTGATATTGTGAGACTCATAAAGTGATATATGATTACGTTTGATACCAACAGAGTAAGATCTTAACTTTGTTGGATTAGCATTAGCAAAAGTAGTAGTTATAACTGATATCAAAATTAATAGAAGTATTTTTTTCATCATTTGCTCCTTTATGTTTTTATTATAATCTAGTTAATATTTAGTATATATGTAGTAGTGGTGATATGTCTCTAGCAAAAGCTACATAGCAGTTATGCATAAATGAACATAGTCACTAAAACTTATATTGATTTTGGATAGTTGAGAAATTACTGATGAAAAGCATTAAAGTTACTTAGGCCTAAGTTTTATTTATCTTTAGGAGTTAGTTTACTAGTTACATCTCCAGTTAAAGATTTATCCATAACTGATATGCTTTTAATTGGTTGTCCCTCACTTAAATTAGCCTCATTAAGGTTAACAGAAACTCTATTGCCAACTAATGTATCAGAAATATAGATAGTATTCTGAGATAAGGATGTTACTGACTTCCATTGTGTTGGCCATTTATCTTCTAAACTTGGGTTATTAAAACTCTCATTTCTGTAGCCTTTGATAAATGGAACAGATACAGAGTCAGCTGCTGCAAACATGTAATTAACAGCTTGATCAGCAGAGTCTGCATCTGGTAAATTTTCATTTATAAAACTACCCCTTACAAATCTATATCCAGAGTTGGCACCACCTGGTAGTTTATCTATATTATAGAATCCCAAATCTTTGGCTTGTTTTAAAATTTTAAGTTGCTTATCATAGCTAGGTTCATTACTAAGATTTTTTACACCTCTATGTATAGTTAACTTTCCATTAATATATTCAATAAGCGCACTATCTCCAGTTTTATCTTCTACTAGATAATGAACTGGTAAATAACTATCTTTACCATTAATTTTTACTGGCGGATTGTATATTTGATATTTATCTAAGTTTTCTAGAACTTCTTGAACTGTAGAATAGTTTCCTAGTACATATCTAACCCAATCAACGCCATTGATTCCTGGTTTGCTTAGATCTCTTTTAGGTTGAACAGTATCCCCTAAATAAAGCAGGTGGGCAGCTAGGCCTTTTTCATTTACACCTTCACCTGTTAAATTTTTTAAATTAGTTTCATCAATTGATACATAACCATATTTATCAGTCCAGTTAAGAGGATTTTTATTTAGACCACCACTTTCTTTTGTTCCTCTAGGATATACAGTTAAGTTTGGTTTTAAGTCAATAAAGATATCCATAGTTCTAGTAGTATAAACTCCAATATTTTTTCCAAAATCATGATTGATTTCAGAGCAAGCCATAGCTGGTATTGATGTTGCTAATATTGCGCTACTTAAAATAATTTTTGATAGTGTTTTTCTCATTACTTATTTCCTTATTTGTTATTTAAAAAGCTAAAGTTAATTTATCAGCTTACATGGCTATTATATTTGTAGTAGTATTAATTTGTCTGTAGCAAAAAATGCATAACAGCTATGCGCAAATGAGGTTAGTGATGAATTTTGATGATATTTTTATTTTTATTAAGCTTATCAATATAGGTACATTTACAGAATTAGCTAAACATTTAAATATTTCTCAAAGTACAGTTTCTCGTAGAATTCAAAGCTTAGAAGAATCTATAAATATGAAATTGATTAAGCGTAACTCAAGAGGCTTAATAGAAATGACTGAAGATGGAGAGTCATTCTATAAAAACTTTAAAGATATTGAGCAAGAAGCAAGTACAATATTTCAGCAGCTAATGAATAAATCTAAAGAAATAACGGGAACTTTAAAGGTAGGTATACCAAAACTTTTTCTTGATAACATACTAGCTGATAGGTTGGATTTATTTTATGCTAGATATCCTAATGTCCGATTAGTATTTAGTTATACTGCAGGAGTAGTAGATTTGGTTAAGGATGACATAGATGTGGCAATTACTATTAAAAAACCTTTAGTTACAAACTGTACTATAAAAACGTTAGTAAGAGCTAAAAATAAACTTTACGCTAGTGAAGAGTATATTCAAAAATATGGACAGCCAAAATCTCTGAAAGATTTAGAAAATCATGATGTTGTTGGGTTCTTAAATCATGATAAATATCAGACTAGTCTGATAGGTTTTTTAGAGAGAGATGACTCTAAAGAAGAGGTTAATATTAATCCAAATCTATTTTTTAATAATTTTATATGTGATATTAATTTAGCAACTAAGTGTAATAAGATTGTTAATACTTTGGATATTTTTGCTAATAGTAGATTAGATATATTACCAGTGCTTAATGATTATTATTTTGGCGAAACTAACTTTTATTTGGTAAGAGCAACTGGAGTTAGAAATAATCTTGAGCAAGAGTTTGTTAAATTTGTTAATGTTTGTTTGCAGGATTATTAAATGAATAAAGTATTAGTAGTTTTTGTTATATTGATTATTAGTGCAGATTTGTATGCGATAGTAGCTGGTAATTCATTAAATATAACTAGCAGTAAAGTTAAAACAGTAGAGGTTGATAAGAATATTAACAAACCTTTTAATAGTCGGCAGTTAGAAGATGATATAACTATGGTTAAAACTAATTATAAGTAAAAAAAGTTTTTTATACTATTTTCCAATACAAAAGCTTGAGAAAATCTCTCCTAATAGGTCATCAGAGCTGAACTCTCCTGTGATTGAGTTAAGATGCTCTTGAACTATTAATAATTCTTCTGCTAAGAGTTCTCCATTCCCAAGTTCTAATTGTTCTCTAGCAAGTTTGATATGTTCAAAAGCATTATTTATAGCTGTAACATGTCTCTCACGAGCTGTATAAACACTCTCATTTTGAGTTGTATAACCAACTTTGGCAAGAATATGATCTTTTAGCTTATCAATACCTATGTTGTTACCTGCGGATATATAAATATGATTATTATGATTCATAGGCGCTTCTTCAAGAAGGTCTATCTTATTGTGAACATAAGTAATATCTATATCTTTAGGTATTTGATTATAAAATTCAGGTATTATATCCTTTATATCACTAAATTTAACCTGGCTATTTGTATAGTCATCAGTTACAAATAATATTTGATCTGCCTCTTGAATCTTTTTGATTGCTCTTTTGATTCCTTCGCTTTCGATAACATCATCACTGCTACGTAATCCAGCAGTATCGATAATATGCATTGGAACACCATTTATTTGAATATGCTCCTTTACAATATCTCGAGTTGTACCTGCTATTGATGTTACAATGGCAGACTCTTTACCAGCTAGAGCATTTAAAAGACTAGATTTACCGGCATTAGGCTTACCGACTAGTATTAGTGTTACGCCTTCAACAAGGATCGCCCCTTGTTTACAACTATTTTTGACATCGAGAATAGTTTTATATATTTCTTGTAAACTGGTATGAATCTTTTGATCTTCTAAAAAGTTGATTTCCTCTTCTGGAAAGTCAATAGATGCCTCAACATACATTCGTAGATAGATAAGTTTTTCTAAAAGACTATTAATCTCTCTAGAAAAATCTCCTTGAAGAGACTTTGCTGCTGACTTTGCAGCTATTTCTGAAGATGCATTAATAATATCAGCTACAGCTTCAGCTTGAGCTAAATCAAGCTTATTATTAAGAAATGCTCTTTCTGTAAATTCTCCAGCATTTGCCATTCTAGCGCCGTATTCTAGGGTAGCTTTGATTATTAAGTTAAGTATAAAAGGATTGCCGTGTGCTTGTATTTCAACGACATCTTCACCAGTATATGAATTAGGAGAATTGAAAAATATTACAATACCATGATCAACTATTTCATTTGCATTATAAATATTACAAAATGTGGCATATCTAGGTTTGAGACGTTTTTTTGTGAGCTTTTCGGCTATTGATAAAGCATTTACGCCAGAGATACGTATTATACCTATACCACCATTACCTTGGGGTGTTGCAACTGCAACTATAGTATCTTTAGTATACATGTTTATTTTATTTTGTAGTTTGAGTTAATATCAGTATCATCTTCTTCTTGATCTATCACACGACCTTTTCTATTTGTATATTGCTTAAAAAAATCGGGATTTTCTTTAATTATTTTCCTACGTATAAAAAATGAGAAAATCATAAAAAAAATAATTAGAAAAACAAATAAAGGAGCAAAAATAATAAATGATATAACGGCTACTGCAATAAGACCTAGAGAGGTTAAAATTTGTTTTACATTGTTGTTCATTGCTTTGCTTTATAGTATTTAGCTTGTATAATATGAATACAAGTATATCACTTAGGTGGTTATTAAAACAGAGCTCCATATAATTCTGTGGGCGTGTTATTCAAAATCTGGAGGTTTATATGAATATTCAAATTACTGGTAGACATGTTGAAGTTACTGATCCAATCAAAAGTTATGTTAATGAGAAAATTGGTAAGGTAGGACATTATTTTGACAACATCACTTCAACAAAAGTAATTTTAGATGTTGAAAAAGATCATCAAGTGGCAGAAGCTATAGTTACAGTTCCAGGTAGTGAATTTGTGGCGAAGGCGGAGGATAAAGATTTATATGCAGCTATTGATATGCTTGAAGATAAGTTGGCTCGTCAGATAAAAAAACATAAAAATAAATTGAGAGATAACCACGCGACTGGTCATTCTGAATAAGTATCTTGTTATATTTTTCTATATAAAATTCATGAACTTAAAAGCTCTAATAAGTAAAAAAGATATAATTTTAAATTTAAATATTGAGTCAAAAAAGCGCTTAATTGAGTTTTTAGCAAATCGAGTATCTGATAGTTATCCAGATATAAGTGAAGATATCGTTCTAAAAAACATCTATAAGCGTGAGAGAATAGGTAATACATATATTGGCAAGAATATTTATATTCCTCATTGTAGGGTTGAAAACCTTATGACTACTAGAATAATGATAGTTACATTGAAAAATAGTTATTATGATAATTCCATAGACGATGATATTAAAATAGCTATTGGTGTTTTCTTTCCAGATAAGATATCAGATATTCATATGGAATTATTAAAGCAGTTAGCCCTTTATCTAAAAGAGGATCGAACCCAGCAATATTTTCAGCAAGCTGAAAGTTCTGATGATTTGTATAATTTAATTATTAATACTAACAATGACTAATTTATCTAATAATATACGTATAGTTTTAGTAGAGCCCTCTCACAGTGGCAATGTAGGTTCCACTGCTAGAGCAATGCTGAATATGGGATTAACAAATTTGTGGCTAGTCAATCCTAAAAAAGGCATAGATGACGAAGCCATAGCATTATCATGTCATGCTACAGAAGTTGTGAAAAATGCTAGGATTGTACCTAATCTTCAAGAAGCACTTGATGGTATAGATTATGTAGTCGGGACTAGTGCAAGAGTGCGTAGAGTATCTCTGCCTATAGAGCCTATATATAAAGTTGCTACAAACATACTTAATAAAATCCAAAAATCTGATGAAAAAATAGCAATATTATTTGGCAGAGAAAGAACAGGACTATTAAATGAAGAGCTTTTGATGAGTAATGTGCATGCGTATATTCCGTCAAATGAAGGATATACATCTCTTAATCTAGCCCAAGCTGTACAACTAGTAGCTTATGAGATTTATAAGCAAGCTGTAGAGATTAATGACTTAAAAGAAGTTCCTGAATATACTCATTTGCATAAAAAAGCTTCCGTCAAAGAGCTACAAGGGTTATATCAACATCTTGAAGATAATATGCTTCAATCTGGATTTTTGGATAGAGATAAACCTGGTCATGTAATGGATAAGGTGCGTAGACTTTTTCAAAGATCTGAATTAGAGAGTCAAGAGGTTAATATCTTGAGAGGCTTTTTAACATCACTAGATAATTTGGATAAGTTAAAATGATTATACTTGGTATAGATGAAGCAGGGCGTGGACCACTATCAGGACCTGTAGTTGCTGCTGGAGTAATACTAGATCCTGAAAAAACTATTGATGGTCTTGCAGACTCTAAAAAATTAACAGAAAAAAAACGTCAATCACTATATGAACAAATAATTTCTCATGCAAAAGCATATACAATAGTTGAAGTTTCACCTCAGCAAATTGATGAATTAAATATCCTTCAAGCAACGCTCAAAGCGATGAATCAAGTTGCAGATAATTTAAAGGGACAATTTGACAAAGTGCTGGTCGATGGTAATAAATTACCAAACTGGGATTATAATTCAGAAGCTATTGTGAAAGGTGATTCAAAAATTCAAGAAATATCTGCAGCTTCGATATTAGCAAAAGTACATAGAGATAATATTTGTCTCGAGCATGATAGATTATTTCCACAATATGGTTTTGCTAAGCATAAGGGTTATCCAACAAAAGAACATCTTGAAAATATAAGAAAATATGGTGTATTAAATATCCATAGAAAAAGCTATAAACCAATTCAACTATTGTTATAAATGAATAACTCTGAAAACTACTACACTGCAGGAAAGAGTTTAGGACTTTTTGCACTTACAGCTACTCTTGTAATGACAGAGCTAAATATATCAACGCTGATAGGTTTCTCGAGCTTAGGATATTTATATGGATTCTCGGCACTATCTCTAGGGATTGTATTTTTAGTTGGACTATTGTTTTATTCTTTTAGTGTCGCTAAAAAGTGGAAAAACTTTGATGCAATTAGTGTGTCTGAATTTTTTTCTCAACGTTATAATCCAGTATTTGGATTAGTAGTAGCATTATGTTTATTAACTGCGATGGCAGGGTTTGGAGCTAACTTTATATACTCTACTACAATTTATCTACAAGAGATTTTTCCTTCTTATAATCATTGGTCAATAAGTGGGGTGGCTTGTAGTTTAATGTTATTATTTACTATAAGAGATGGGCTACTAATGATAGTAAAAATAGATAAATTGAGCTTTTTATTATCTATAGTTCTATTTATATATTTAGGGTATTCAGCATATAATGCTGATGCTTCTGCACTTGGATATATTAATAATGCACAAATACCAACTTTACCAGTTTCTTTTTCTATATCTTTAGCAATTCTTACAGCATTTACTTACATACTTTCACCATGGTATGGACAAAAAATATTTGCTGCAAAATCTAAGAAAGTAGCTTTTTATGCTGTCCTGATTACATCATTTATTGTGAGTTTGATTTATCTGATAGCTGTCTATACTACGGCTAAATATGCAGGTGTGATTAGCTCTACAAATCCTGATAAAGCTTTTGTGTATATTGTACGAAATCTCTTCAGTAAACCTATGTTAGTGATATTTTATCTTATGATGTTTATGATAGCTTTGACAACTATAGCAGCATTATGGAATACTATGGCCTCGATGTGTTCTGTGCATTTTCAAGATAATAAAAGCGAGCACAAAAATATCATTACAGTAATGATTATTGCAATTCTTAACTACATACTTGCTAATACTCTTATAGATCAAGTTCTTGATAAAATGCTACTTTTTAATATTCCTATAGCTGCCTTAGCATTTAGTTTGCTATATGGGTTTTATGGTAGTAAGACTAATTTATTAGGAGCTATTCTAAGTACTGTAATAGGTGTGATAAGTGCTTTATGTTGCTATTTGATTTTTAATCAAGATGATTTTGTTTTCTATTGGGCAAGTGTGTGTATACCTTTAAGTTTTATAATTGGGTATTTGCCTGTGGTATTAGGATATTTTAAAAAATTATAGTCTATTGTTTCTGGGTTTCTTAAGTAATATGAATTCAGCAAGTATTCCAAGGCCTATACCAATTAGCGTGTCAAAAATTCGTGCTATAGTAAATCTGATTACTGTCATATCTGATTTGAGAAAATAAAATACTGCAATTAACCAAATCGTTGCAAAAACAATACCAAGTCCATAATTATGATTAATCATAAAATATGTAAGAAAAATGAAGATAAAACAGGAGTATATTGCTAATGGATATTTATCAAAAATAAAATGTGATAATACAATACCTATAACGGCACCAATAAGAGTACCAATTAATCGATGCAGAGATGTTTTTATCGATATTATATAATTTCCTGTAGATACTATAACTATAGAATAGCAAATCCAAGCTGGATTAGTTATATGTATAAATCTAGCAGTTATATAAACAGAGACTATAAGGATGGTAATGATAATAGCTTGTTTAAAAACAAATGAGTCATTATTAATAGTCGGAGTTTTGATATCAACACTTGGCATAATTATTGTAAATAATGAGGTTGATATGTAGCCCATTAATAATCCAGTTAGACAGTAATTAAGAGAAGGTAATAGAGTATTCTCAGATAGAATTGGATCAAGATAGAAAAAAAGTAGTACATATACTATCAAGAATATAATTAAAATACGCCCACCATTGAAATATCGTTGTGAACATAGACAATAAAAAACTAAAATTCCACGAGCTAGTTCTTGCAGTATTGGCGAACTTATCAAACTGACAAAAGATGCTAGAAGCATCATTATTAGAACTAGAATTGTATTTGTGGTTAGGCTTTTGATTTGTTCAAGCTTAGTATTTCCAAAGCGATAAAAAGGTAGAAATATCCCAAAAACAAAAGCCCAAATCATAGGTAGTATTTGATGATTGTAAAGGTAGGATGCGCTTAAGCTAGAAAAAAATACAGAAGCTGTAATCGTCGAAGCAAAAATATAATTATTTTTATCTGTGAAAATATTTTTTGTCATATAAATTAAATTTTGATGGCTGCAATTTTTTCTATGAAGTTAGTTATATCAGCTCTAATTCCAGATACTCCGATAATTTTATCCTTATCATAGATAGGTTGTCTTAATATAAAATATGCTCTTGTAACGCCTTTTTTATCAGTGAAAATATCAATAGGATTAATGTCTTTACCAGCAATTATATCTTGATCTTTTTTTCGATATATAATACCAATTTCAGCCCCAAAAATTTCTGAGTCATCGAATCCTATAAAATCTTCTGGAGTTAAATCTGCTAATGCGGCTGCTTGATGATTTATATAGATATATTTTCCAGCAATATCTTTTATGAAAAAAGGTGATTTTTGTTGCATGATAGCTTTGTCAAGTAGGATTTGTGTATGATTTAATGTGATCATGTTTCAAGACTAGTTAGATAATTACGGATGAAATATTATCATTAGTTGAAATATAACGCAATGCTTCATATAATTGTAAATAAAAAAATATATAGCTTTTATGTTACTAGATAAATTTACAAATTTGAGTCAACAATGGAGAAGAATTAATGCCTTATGGTATAAAATATTCATGAATTATTTGGAGCAAAGAAATTTTACCTACACAGAGTCTATTGTTTTACTAGCTACTTTATCACTTAATAAACCTTCAAAGTCGGATATTTCTAACTATATGAGATGTGAGCCTCAGAGTATTACTAGAGCGATTAACAGCCTGCTATCTAAAAAGTTATTGAAGCGATATGTTGATACAAAAGATAAAAGAGTTGTGCGTTTTGAATTAACAGAACTAGGAAAAGAGTTTTCGGTTAAGACTCAAGATTTTATAAACATAAATTGGCAAAAGTCTTTGAGACATCTCGATAATAAAGATTTAAATATCTTTACTAAGCAACTAGATGAGATGATTATTAATCTAGAAAGTTTAACAAATGTTGATAAAACCGAAAAAGAATCTAAATAATCAAAAAAAGGTAATATAAAATGGCTAAGATTATATTAAAAAATGCAAATGTTTTTAATGGTAAAGACAATCAAATTAATCACTATAATTATGTTTATGTAGAAGATAATAAGATTTTATCATTGACTGATAATGAAATTTCTAATTTTAGTGCTGAGGTAATTATAGATTTAAAAGATAGGTTTTTGATGCCTGGGCTTATAGATGCTCATGTGCATTTATCTTCAGCAGCATCAGTGGATCTAGCAAATGATAATATATCAAATGATTTCATGGCTATAGAGTCACTACAAGCAGCAGAAGAGTCATTGCTGAGAGGATTTACGACATTACGAGATGCTGGCGGAGCTGGTTATGGAATAGCTCTAGCTTTTGAAAAAAGAAAAGCAACAACACCAAGATTGTTTTATAGTGGTAAGGCTCTCAGTGCTACTGGAGGTCATGGAGATTTTAGAGGAACTACTGAGTCGAAAATTTGTTCTTGTCAAGTTAGTGGTTCAAATATTTCTACAATATGTGATGGTGTGCCAGAGGTACTAAAAGCTACAAGAGAGCAGCTAAGAGAAGGTGCTACTCAGATTAAAATTATGGCAGCTGGAGGTATTGCATCACCAGCAGATAAAATTACTAACTTACAATTCTCTGATGATGAAATACTAGCAATTGTTGATGAAGCTAAACGTAATGGTACGTATGTCATGGCTCATGCTTATACACCAGAAGCTTTAATACGCTGTGTTAAATTAGGTGTAAGATCTTTAGAGCATGCGAATCTCCTTGATGAAAAGGCAGCTAAAGTCATAGTCGAAAATGATGTATTCATTGTTCCTACATTAGCTATTTATGAGGCATTTTATCTTCATGGTAAAGAGTTTAATACTCCAGATCATGTCTTAGAGAAGTTAGGTGGAGTTCGATCAAATAGTCTTGAGGCTATTAAAATTGTGCATGATTATAGTATTAATGTTGGTTTTGGTACAGATCTATTGGGAGGTCTAATGAGGTATCAAAATACTGAATTTAAGATTAGATCTCAAGTTGAAACACCATTCCAAACTCTATACTCAGCTACCTATAAAAATGCAGAGTTATTAAATATGGTAGATAAACTAGGCATAATAAAATCAGGTGCATTTGCTGACATCATTGTATTTGAAGGAAACCCTTTAGAGGATATAGACTTATTGGTAAATCCTAATGAAAGCATAAAATTAATAATTAAAGATGGCTATATTGTTTCAGATAAATTGACTACATAAAATTTCTGATAAGATAGGAAAAATTCCTAGAGAATTAATCTAGTGAAAGAACATTATCTGAGTTTGTTTCTCCTAATTTTTTAGGATTAACTGTTTCATCATCTTCACCTTCATTAATATTGATTCCATAACCAAATTCTCGAGCATACATCCCTTGTTCTGTTTCTTTAGAAAAAACTTCTAAAACAGCTTCTATAGGAATATTTATCGAAATTGGTTCACCATCAAAAGTAGCATCAAAGCTAATATGATTATCGTCAATTTCTAAGCCTTGTATTGCTTGAGGAGATAGGTCTAGTAAAATCTTATTATCTTCATCAATATAGTTGTTAGGTACGATTACACCTTCATATTCAGTATCAACTAAGACATATGGTGTAAATCCGTGATCAACTAGCCAGTTGTATGTAGCTTTAGCCACATAAGCTCTAAGCATAGCCATATCAAGCTCCTTGTGCTTTAATTGTTTTAATGAAATTAGGCTCACTAAGTAGCTCTTTGATTTCTTTAATAATATTTTTATCTTTTGTAGGTATAGAAATCTTAAGCTTAATAAAGTAATAAAAAACGAAGGTTATGATGAGAGTCAAAACGTTAATGTTTTGCGCATCAGGATTACTTTCTGCATTTGTCTCTCTTTCGCTAACAACTGTTTTATAAGTACTAATAATATCTTTTTGCATTTTTACTTTTATCTCAGATGCCTCTTCGTCTGTCAAATCTGAGCTCTGTAATTTAATAATATTTTGTAGAAATGTTTTATTAACATATTCTAATAATATTCTTGCATTAGCTCTTTGCTTTGGAAAAACTGGAAACATCGGAGGAAAAGGGTACAAATCTTCTATAGCCTCTATAATAACACTAAGCCTATATACAGCAAATTCATCTGTACTAAGAGTAGGGATGTTACCATTAGGCGTTATGATATTTAATTCTTCTAAGTGTTTGGAGTTTTCTTCTTCAGAAACATCTATAATCTTTGCATTAGCTCCTTTGATAAGAAGAATCATACGAACTATGTCGCTATAGATATCATCCTTTTTTGTATATAATAACAAGATTTTATCCTCCTAGTGATAAAAAATAAAAAGAATAATAGAAAGGTAGTATGACGTATATTAACGCTTAGAGAACTGTCTTCTTCTACGAGCTTTTCTAAGACCAAATTTCTTACGCTCAACTTTACGTGGATCACGAGTCACAAAGCCTGCTTCACGAAGAGCTGGTTTTAAATCTTCATCAAATTCGATAAGAGCTCTAGTAACACCTAAGCGAATAGCACCAGCTTGACCTGTAGTCCCACCACCTTTTACAGTTACTTTAAAATCAAAACTATCAGTGTTGTTAGTTAACTCTAAAGGTTGTTTTACAACCATGCAATCTGTTTCACGACATAAGTACTGTTCTAATGGAAGTCCGTTTACGATGAATTGACCAGTACCTTTTTTCATAAATACACGAGCTACAGAGCTTTTGCGACGACCTGTACCATAATTATATTCTGACATTTTTACCATCCTTTATTAAATATTGTGAGCTTGAGGTTGTTGAGCTGTATGTGGGTGATTTTCACCAGCATAAACTTTTAACTTTTTGTACATAGCACGTCCAAGAGGACTTCTAGGAAGCATGCCTTTAACAGCTTTTTCAATAGCTCTTTCTGGATGAGTTGCAATTAGCTTCTCAAAAGAGATTGATTTGATACCGCCAATATATCCAGTATGGTGGTGGTAAATTTTGCCTTTTCTTTTGTTACCAGTTACAGCTACTTTTTCAGCATTGATGATAATAACATAATCACCAGTGTCCATGTGAGGAGTATATTCTGGTTTATTTTTACCTCTTAGGATCATTGCTACTTCTGTAGCTAGACGACCTAAAGTTTTATCTGTAGCATCAATCAAAAGCCACTGTCTTTTGATGTCTGATGGTTTTGCAGTAAACGTTTTCATCTTTTTTCCTTTATTTTATTGTTGTCAATTACTCAGTTTTTGCAAAAAATTCTTAATTTTGTGAACAGATACAGTTCACCACACTTTAAAAATTTAAGCAGTCTATATGGTACACTGTCTATGTGAGATAAGCAAATAAAATTGATACAGAAAAATTATATATAGCTTATTTTGTATCTGGCCACCTCCAATTTGGAGTATTTAGAAGATTTTGTCCAATAATTTTAGTTTGTCCAAGTTCTTTCTCTATTTCAATTAGGCTATGGGTTGGTAGTTGTCTTAGATATTTTATGAGTTCTTTAGAGTGTGAGATTACCCAAATTTGAGTTTTAGTAGATGCTTTTGCAATTAGTCTTGCAAGAGGAGGTATCAAGTCAGAATGTAAGCTCGTCTCAGGTTCATTTAGAACCATAAGTTCAGGAGGTCTTGGAGTGAATAGCGCAGCTGTTAATAATAAGTATCGTAGTGTTCCGTCAGAGAGTTCACGAGCGGATAGAGGGCGAAGTAGACCGTGTTGACTTAGCTCTGTAATGAATTGCCCATTAGCATGTTTTCTGATATTTAGATTACTACCTGGGAAAGCATCTTCGATAGCTTCATTTAGAGATTGTTGGTCTCCAATGTCAATAATAGTCTGCAGTGCTGAGGCAAGATCGTGGCCATCATGACTTAGCACTGTTGTAAGAGTGCCTAATTGAGGAGTCCGTACTGGAGCATCAATATCTGTGCGAAAGTGATCGTAAAAACGCCATTGTTTGATTTTCTCTCGTAGGGTTATAATTTCAGGTGTTTTATCAATATACGAAGCTTGAGTAAATATACTTTCATATTTAGGACAGTGTTGCTCGATGACTTGCCATTGTCTTTGTTCTCGGATCTTTATGATATGACTATCTCTATCGACCAGGGTGCTTGGATGCTTATAATTTTCACCAACCCAAATTGTTTCACGTTTGATTTCGGCATCTAGAGAAAAAGAAGTTGCAGTTAGTGGGCCTGGGTAGCCGAGAGAAATAGCATAGCCAAATATTTCATCACTAAATCCTAAGCGTAGACGAGGTTCTTTTTGTTTGGGTCCTCCTTGTATTGGAATTTTACCTTCAAGCATTTCTTTGGAAATTTTTTCAGGACCTGCCCAAAATGTTGTAGGTAGACCACCTTCCTTAGCAAGTGAGTTTACTACACCCCCTTGAGCTGTTTCTGCTAGTAGTCTCAAAGCTTTGTATAGATTTGACTTACCGCTTGCATTAGCGCCAGTTATAATATTTAGTTGTGATAATGGTATTACTAGGTTTAATAATGAACGATAATTGTTGACAGCAAGGGTTTTTATCATTGGTTTGTGGCTCCTAGAGCTGAGTATGTTTTAGCTTATTTTTTTTGAGAGCAGATCAATCTATCGGCTTCTTTGTTTGACCTTCTAATACAGTTTTCAATTGCTAATCTATCAAAAAAATTACCTGTAATATACAAGTTAGATAATTGAGAAAGCTCTTTTTCTAAATCCTGTAGGAAAGTGCTATGATTACGATGATAGCAGGGTAATGTGTTTTGTTTTGTATATGTATGGAGAATATCTTCGTCAGTTATATTTAGAAGTTTTGTGATTTTATATGTTAACTCTTTTTGAGGGTAATTACCTTTACAATGAAATACTATAGCTCTGTAGTTGGGGTTATCGACGACGTCACGGGAGACGGCTGAGAAAAAGAACTGTTCTTTACCAATTAAGCCAGCAATACCTTTAATATGTTTTAATGATTCTTTATTAGTAACAATTCCTATACTTGTTAGGTTTGACATGATAGGTCGGTATTGATGTTTTGCTATATTTGGTAGTATATCTTCTAGCAAAGACTCCGTTATATTCCATGGTGTTGCAATACATAAGTTATCACAGTGATAACTATTAGCACTGTCTGTTTCAACTATCCATGTATCTTGTTTTGAAATCTTGATAACTTTTTCTTTGATAATTTTTTGTTTTTGATTAGTAAATAATTCAGATAAGCCATTTTTGAATGTAAAACTTCGCGGTAAAAAAGTATTTCTATCATATTTTTTAAATAGGTATTCCATTGGGAAGTTTTGGCTATTTTGAGATAATACAGCATCAAAACAAAACTTTAATGTTCGGTAGTAATTTTTTTTGCCAAATAGCTTTTTTGCATATTCGCTAACAGTTTTATCTTCCTTTGAGATATTTCTATTCTTTAAGAAACTAAAAGCAGCAGTAAAAGGGTTTATATTGGTAAAAATACTTTGAATTTTATTATTAGGCTGTACAAATAGGAACGGAGCTTTTTTCCTTGATTGAATGTTTTGTTCAAGAGAGTTATTACAAATATAGTCTATAGTTTCGTTATAAGAGTTATATATTGTATGTGCCCCCATCTCAAACCAAAAGTCTTTATATCTTTGTGAGTCTATACAACCTCCGATACTATCTGACTCAAATATGCAGCTTTCAATGTTTGCTTTAGATAGTTTTTGTGCAATAGATATGCCCGAGATACCAGCACCAATAATTATAGTATCAAAATGTTTAAGATTATTCATTTGGTAACAGAATCCATAGTTTACCTTGATTGTTCATGTGTCCAGCGTTAAATTCAGCCTGTTGGCCATGCCCCCAGAATACATCACCTCGTATAGGACCTCGAATTGCCCCTCCCGTATCTTGAGCTATCATTAATCTATCAAGTGGTTTAGTGTCATGATGGTTATCTTCGTAGTAATCGGTTTCTAGCCAAAGAGGAACTCCATATAAATAGTATCTGTCATCAACAGCCAGAGAATAACCAGGAGTTAATTCAACATCTTGAGCACCAACCGCATTCTTGCGATCTACATATCTAAAGAATACAAAAGAGGGATCATAATTTAGAACTTCATCCATTTTACTTTTATTCTTTCTTAGCCACGCTTTAATTGCTTGCATTGACATCTCATCTCTACTCATATAGCCATTATCGAGCAGATACCTTCCAATCGGTTTGTATTCATGTCCATTTTGACTATCGTAACCAACTAAGATATCACCACTATCTGTTTCTATTCTTCCAGAACCTTGAATTTGTAGGAATGTTCTATCAACTTTCGATTTCACCCATACCAAAACATCTTTTTTTGTTAGCAGGTTACCATTTGATATTTCTGCGCGCGTGTAGTAGGGAACAAATTTGCCATCCTTGTATCTGCCAAAAGCAAAAGAATCATCACCTTTAGATTTTTTAATTAAGTCATTGGGAGTTCTATATATAGGTATAGTGTATTGTAGAGTTTTTACTAAACTACCCTTTATGGTAGGTTCGTAGTATCCGGTGAATGTTCCAGTATCTTTATTTTTATATACTATTTGGTATGGGGTGAAGTTCTGCTCAAAAAATGCTTTAGCTTCATCTTCTGTTTTTATTTTAGTATTTATTACTTTATTACAAATGTTTATCCAATTTGTATATTCTGACTTGTTTTCATCAATTATTTTTACACATGACTTTTTAAATGTATTAAAAGATATAAGATGGTTGTTAGAATTCCAATTATTTAAGTCATTGAAAGTAGCTTTTTTATAATCAATCTTATCAGAGTATTTTTTAGATAGATAGCGTTGCGCTGTTATATTGGTACAACTACTTATGAGAATTAGAAGAGTTATAACACCTACTTTTTTAAAACTCTCTTTTACTTTTTTAATATTCATAATAAAAAATGCCAATAATTTCTTGAAAATATAAAAATAACCACTATGTATAAAACATCTAACAAATTGTAGTATTAACAAGATCAAAAGAAAAGGTTGTTTTATGGGTAAAGAAGAAAAAAATAATACAGAAGATAAGGTTCTAGATAACGCAGAAGAAGTGAATCAGGATTCTTCTAATAATTCTGTTGAAGAAATATCTATTGAAGAGCAACTAGACAAAGCAAAAGATACGATTAAGGAATTAGAGGGAACTTGCGATTCTTTTAAAGATGAAGCTTTGAGAGCTAAAGCAGAGATGGAGAATATTCGTAAGAGAGCTGAAAGAGATGTATCTAATGCTCGTAAATTTGGCATAGAAAAATTTGCTAAGGAACTTTTGCCTGTAATTGATAGTATTGAACAAGCTCTAAAGCATGAGGTTAAGCTTGAAGAAGCTATAGCAATGAAAGAGGGGATTGAGCTAACATCTAAGATGCTTGTGGACATCCTTAAGAAAAATGGCCTAGAAGAGCTAGATCCAAAAGGCGAAAAGTTTGATCCCAATATTCATGAGGCTATGGCTATGGTTCCTAATCCGGAGCTTGAAGATAATATTATTTTTGATGTATTTCAAAAAGGTTACATGCTAAATGGTCGTGTAGTTAGAGCTGCTAAAGTAGTTATAGTAAAAAATTAAAAAAAATACTTGAAAAGCTAATAGATATACCCATCTATAAGTCGAGATTGAAAAAAGTTTAAAAAATAAAATTAAAATAATACAGGAGAATTTTCATGGGAAAAATTATAGGAATAGATTTAGGTACTACTAACTCTTGTCTTGCTATCATGGATGGTAAGAATGCTAAAGTTATAGAAAACGCTGAAGGCCATAGAACTACACCATCTGTTGTTGCATACACAGATGGAGGAGAAATTTTGGTAGGTCAGGCAGCTAAAAGACAGGCTGTAACAAATCCTGATAATACATTCTTTGCAATCAAGAGACTAATTGGTCGTAAGTATGACGACAAAGTCGTTCAGGATGATATTAAGAAGAAAGTACCTTACGCGGTTGTTAAAGCTGATAATGGAGATGCTTGGGTTGCTACTAAAGAAGGCAAAAAAATGGCTCCACCACAAGTTTCTGCAGAAGTTCTAAGAAAAATGAAAAAAACTGCAGAAGATTATCTAGGTGAGTCAGTTACAGAAGCTGTAATTACAGTGCCAGCATATTTCAATGATAGTCAAAGACAAGCTACAAAAGATGCTGGTAAAATAGCAGGTCTTGAAGTAAAAAGAATTATTAACGAGCCTACAGCTGCTGCGCTAGCATATGGTGTAGATTCTAAGAAAGGTGAGCAAACTGTAGCGGTATATGACCTAGGTGGTGGTACATTCGATATTTCAATTATTGAGATTGCTGATGTCGACGGTGATAACCAAATCGAAGTATTATCAACAAACGGTGATACTTTCTTAGGTGGTGAAGACTTTGACGTTGCCTTAATGAACTACCTAATTGATGAGTTCAAAAAAGAGCAAGGTATAGATCTTCATAATGATAAGCTTGCTTTACAAAGAGTAAGGGAAGCAGCTGAAAAAGCTAAGGTGGAATTATCTTCAGCTCAGCAAACTGATGTTAACCTACCATATATTACAGCAGATGCTACTGGACCTAAGCACTTAAATATTAAAGTGACTAGAGCTAAGTTTGAGTCTTTAGTTGCTGACTTAGTAGTTAGATCTTTAGAGCCTTGTAAAAAAGCTCTTGAAGATGCTGGTTTAAGCAAATCTGATATTACAGAAGTATTATTAGTGGGTGGACAAACTCGTATGCCTCTAGTACAAGAAAAAGTAAAAGAGTTCTTTGGCAAAGAGCCACGTAAGGATGTAAACCCTGATGAAGCTGTAGCAGTTGGTGCAGCTATCCAAGGTGGTGTACTTTCTGGTGATGTTAAAGATGTACTATTACTTGATGTAACTCCTTTGTCTGTAGGTATTGAGACTATGGGTGGTGTGATGACTAAGCTTATTGAGAGAAATACAACGATTCCTACTAAGAAGTCACAAGTATTCTCTACAGCTGAAGACAACCAACCGGCAGTAACTATACATGTACTTCAAGGTGAGCGTGAAATGGCCTCTGCGAACAAGTCTTTAGGTAGGTTTGACTTGGCAGATATTCCACCAGCACCACGTGGTATGCCACAAATTGAGGTAACATTTGATGTGGATGCAAATGGTATAATGAATGTATCTGCAAAAGATAAAGCTACGGGTAAAGAGCAAAATATTGTGATTAAATCTTGTGGTGGTATATCTGAAGAAGAAATCGAAAAAATGGTACAAGATGCAGAAGCTAATGCTGAATCAGATAAGAAGTTCCATGAATTAGTATCTGCGAGAAACACAGCTGATAATCTAATCCATAGCTCTAGAAAGGCTATTGCTGAGTTAGGTGAAAAAGTGACTGCAGAAGAAAAAGAAAAAGTTGAAGAAGCTTGTAAAGATCTTGAGTCTGTAACTAAAGGTGATGATAAAGAAGCTATTGAAGCTAAAACAAAAGCTCTAGAGGAAGTATTCTCACCAATTGCTCAAAAAGCATATGCTGAACAAGCTCAAGCTGCAGGTGCTCAAAGTGATGCTCAAGCCGAAGAGCCAAAGAAAGATGATGATGTGGTAGATGCTGATTTTGAAGATGTTGAAGAAGACAAAAAATAAATAAAATCTAAACAAGTCAACAAAGTGTGGTTTATCCACACTTTTCTTTTTGTTATAATACTCTGTCCAAAATTTTTAGGTTAGGTAAAATGCAACAGAAATGCTATTATGAAATTTTAAATGTATCTAAGACAGCTTCGGGTGTTGAAATCAAGAGAGCTTATAGAAAGCTCGCAATGAAATATCATCCAGATCGTAATCCCGATAATAAAGAAGCAGAAATAAAATTCAAAGAAGTATCAGAGGCTTATGAAATTTTAAGTGATGATAGTAAGAGATCTAGATATGATCAATTTGGTCATGCTGGAGTTAATCAGCAAGGTGGAGCTGGTGGCTTTGGTGGCTTTGAAGATATTTTTGATACATTCTTTGGTGGTGGTGCATCACGTGGGTCAGGTAGATCTAGAGCCTCTAGAGGTAGTGACTTAGAGTATACTATTGAGATTAGTTTGGAAGAGGCTTTTTTTGGTATTGAAAAAGAGATAAGTGTACCAAGAATGGAATCTTGCGATAGTTGTGAAGGTACAGGTTCTAAATCCAAAACTAAAACAACATGTCATGCTTGTCACGGACAGGGAACTATTCGTAGACAGCAAGGGTTTTTTGCTTTTGAGCAAACTTGCCCTGTTTGTAATGGTAGTGGTAATAGTATCGCTGATCCTTGTGATGACTGCTATGGTAGTGGTAAAGTTAAAAAGCAAAAAACTATAAGAGTGAAGATACCTGAGGGTGTCGATAACGGTGATAGAATCAGGCTTCAAGGCGAGGGTGATTCTGGATCTGATGGCTCTATGAGTGGTGACTTGTATGTACAGATATTAGTCAAAGAGCATAAAATCTTTGAAAGAAGAGATATGAATCTATATTGTGAAATGCCAATTAGTTTCACAAAAGCTTGCCTTGGTGGTGAGATCAAAGTACCAACTCTTGATGGCGAGGTGGTTCTTAAGGTTATACCCGAAACACAAACAGGTAAAGTTTTTCGTTTAAGAGAAAAAGGAATGAAGTCTCTAAGAGGCCAAAGAAGAGGTGATCTTCTTTGTAAAGTAGTTGTTGAGACGCCTATTCATCTAAATGCAGAACAAAAAGAGCTACTAGAAAAATTTGCTAATAGTCTAGGTGAAGATTACCAAAATAAACATTCTCCAAAAAGCAAAACTTGGTTTGATAACGTCAAAGATTATGCCAAGAAATTTTTTGAATAGTAGTAGTTTTTATTAGAACTAGTTTCTTCAAATTTTTATTAACATTAGTATTCTATTAATTTATTTCTCTAGGCTTCTTTTAGGACTTATCCATGTCTAACTTTTGTTGAAGCATAGTAAGTTGTATCATTTGAAAGAAGTTTTATTTTTAGATCATATATTTCACCAGCTTTGCCTTTACCATTATTTTTACGACAATCAATCCTAACAATGTCCCAGTCTCGAGCATCACCTATAAATATTTGACTTTTTCCTGGTTCATCGATTTTTTTACTGCCATAATCAAAAACATTACAGTTAGCTATTGCAGAGCCAGAAACTATGACGTTGTAATAGCTTTGGTGTTCTATATTTGTTGGAAGGGTACCTAATTTATTAAAGCTTATATCTTGGATATTTGGAGTTTTCTTATCAACATAAAGCTCGGTCATTTTGTCGTTGTTGTCCAGGTGAGCACAAGCAATGAGTGACAGTAGAAGAGGAGATATTGTAAATAGTTTTTTCATAATGATTTTTAGATGATTATTTTTAATTATGATATATTAGTTTTTTGATTTTAGTCAAATATAATTTTAGATAAGCTTTATTAAAAATTAGGGGTGAAAGCCATGGATCTTTTATGGTGACTACGATTATGCCAGAAGCTTATTCTTTCGAGAGCTTTTTCTGAGACTTCTTTACCGTCTAAGAAGTCATCAATTTCTTTGTATGTGACACCCATTTCATCCTCATCAGTTTGACCTTGCCATAGACCGGCAGAAGGATCTTTTTGGATAATGTTTTTTGGCACTTTTAAGTATTTACCTAGTTCAAAAACTTGAGATTTTTTGAGATTAATAAGTGGTAATATATCTGCTGCACCATCACCAAATTTAGTGAAATATCCCATGTACCATTCACATGCGTTATCTGTACCTATAACAATTCTATTATTTTGCTGAGCATAAGCATATAAATACATCATTCTAAGACGGGCTTGGGCATTTCCTTTGATAACATGTTGGCGATCATTTTGTGAGTTTGTAAAGTTAAATGTTGACTCTATAAACGTGTCATAAGCAGGTTGTATTGAAACAGTATGATACTCTATATTAAGATTTTTGATCAGTTCTATTCCATCTTGCATATCTTGGTCTTGATTGTTCTTCGATGGTAATATTAGAGCAGTTGTAGGTAATCCTGTTTTGACTGCTAAAGATGCGGCTACTGCCGAATCTATACCACCACTAATACCAATCACAAAACCTTCAGCAGGATATTTTATACAAGTCTCTTTTAACCATTTTATTAAATTATTAGAATACTGTTCTACAATAAAGTTTTTTACTATTTTCATGATTATATAGCCTTTATTAGATGTTTTTTTTAAATTTGCAGGGATTCTATCATAACAAAAAATATTACGAAATTAATATATATACCTTTTTAGAAGGAGTTATTTATCAAAAGCAGGGTTGTTATAATGAGGATCTTTATAGTTGTCTACATTATAGCCAGCACCTAGAGCTTGATATAGGTTAACGATGCTTATTAAAGATTTTAGTTTAGCTTGATTTACTTGCATTTGCTGATATAGAACATTGAGCGTGATACCTGTATATTGAGCTTTACTAATAGCACCTGAACTATATTTTTTAGCAAATATATTCTCTTGCGTTTCAGTTGATTTTAGAGAGATTGTTTGTTTTTTATAATTTTTTTCATTTGCAGATCTTTCAGACAGGGTGTCGTCAACATCTTGGAATGCCTTCTGTAGAGTATTTATATAATCATAGTACGCTTGATAGAACTGAGCTTTTGCTTTGTCACTATCAGCGAGGATGCTCAAGTTAAATATTGGTACAGCAGCTACAGCTTCAGCAGCCCATGCCCATGCATTCATTGTAGCTAGCTCACCAAGTGCTAAAGTGGCGTTTCCGAAAGTACCTGTTAAATCAATGCTTGGGAAAAATTGAGATCTGGCTAAACCAATATTAGCATTAGCTGTTTCAAGTTTGTATTCTGCAATACCAACATCAGGTCTATTTTCTAGTACTTGAGAAGGCATATTAACAGGAACTTTTACATTTGCATTTATGTCATCAAGGGTTCTTGAAGTCACAATTTTACCCGGATTTCTACCCATCAAAATTTTGAGAGTGTTTTGAAAATGGACTATATCATTTTCGATCATAGCTACTTTCCCTTTTTGAGCTTCAAGCTGTTGTCTTATTATTTCCTCAAGCATTGGGGAAGTAGCTCCAAGTTTGTGCTGGTTTTGGGCATAGTGAAAGAGTAGCTCTAATTGATTTACCATTCTAGTTTGTAATTTTAGTTGCTCTTGAGCAGTGATTAGTGAGAAATAAGCAGCACTGACCTGACTTATAATTGATAGTCTTGTAGTATTTTTAAGGTTGACCTGCATTTTCTTGCTTAATCTAGAGATTTCTCCTAGCTTAAACTGTCTAGCAATATTTATTGTATAGCTGGGGATGATACCTACTAAAGAACCACCAGCAGTTTGAGTGCCAACATTGTTGAGTTGAGGGATACTTGAGTTTGAGTTGATATCAAAGGCTTGAGCTACAAATCCGCCACCACCAACACTTGCCGTGGGTAACCAACCATAATTAGCCTTATTTATTTCAGCGTTAGCTTGGAGAATATTTCCTATAGAAACTTGTAACTTGTTGTTATCTTTTAATGCTGTAGTTATAAGATTATTTAATACAGGGTCGTGAAATTCTCTCCACCATGCAATTTTTGTAAGATTCCAGTTTTTTGTTACTTCAATATTTTTATCTTGGCTATTCCAAAGAGCAGGAGATTTAACCTCAGGTCTTTCATATTTGGGATTAAAAAAACTACAGCTAGAGGTTAATAATGTTGCTGTAATTAATGTAAATGAAATAAATTTATTTTTTATCATAGTATAGCCACCTACAAAGTATCTACTTTTACTGTCGCACTTGCACCAACCCTTAATGGATATTTAGGATCATTTTTAAGCACTATTTTGACAGGAAAGCGTTGTGTAACTTTAACCCAGTTACCAGTGGCATTTTCAGGAGGCAATAGTGAAAATACCGAACCTGTGGCATAACTTATACTATTTACTTTACCAGTGTATGTATGACTATACATATCTAGTTCAATTTTTACTGGCTGACCAGGTTTGATTCTATCAAGATCAGTCTCTTTAAAGTTAGCATCTATCCACCATGTTCTGTTATCGATAAAACCAAATAAAGGTTGCCCTGTTGAAACTAGCTGTCCTTTGTATATTTTTAGGTTAGAAACATAACCATCATCTGGAGCGAAAAGAGTTGTGTAGCTGAGATTTAAGTTTGCGTTATCATAACCAACTTTTGCAGCACTAACTTGAGCTTTAGCTATTTCTACTTGTACAAGAGCTTGTTTAAGAGATGAGTATGCTTCATCTTTAGCTTTTTCGGCCTGTATTTTCTGGTTTATGTATTTTTGAGCATCTTGTAAAGAACCTGCATCTTCTTTATAGAGTTTTATATATCTATCAGCCATACTTGTAGCTGTATCCAGAGATGATTGGGCTTTAGTAAGGTTTGATTTTGCAACACTAACTTGCTCTTGAGCTACGGCTAACTGGCCTTTGGCTTGTATGATTTTTGTATTAGCATTAGCGACTTGTAGTTGATAATCTTTTGGATCTATTTGCACTAGCTTGTCGCCTTTATGTACATACTGATTATTTTGTACATACACCTTTTCAATATATCCTCCAACCTTTGGAGAAATATTAATAACATCAGCTTTTACATAAGCATTATCAGTATTTGGAAAAACTTTATTATATTTATAATATCCATAGATACCAAAAGCTGTTGCTGTGATTATACTTAATCCAATAGCTATTTTCTTAGTTGAAAATTTAGACTCTTTTTTAGTATTAGGGTTTTGCTCTTCTTTTGATGTTTGATTATCAAGTTTCTTTTCTTCTGACATTTTAAATTATTCCTATAATAAAATTAATGCATTGCTGGAACAGCAGCGTCTTTAGGAGGTTCTTTTAGCAAAAATGGTACAATAGCTAGTAATAAGCTAAGAATACCTACAACATAAAAAGAATTGACATAACTCAATAAGCTACTTTGATGTAACACTTGTTGCTTTGCCATGGCCATCGCTTCGGTATTATTGGCTATTGGTAATGTGCTAGTCCAATTTTGAAAACTATCGTTCATATATGAAATATTCTGTGATAATTCTTGATATGTGGTTTGTTGGTTTCTTGATATAAAAGTTGCTACAAAAGCAGTACCTACCGAACTACCAAAGTTCCTGAAAAAGTTGAATGATCCTGACATATCGCCCATATCTTCATCAGCTACTCCAACGACAAGCACACTCATGAATGGAACGAAAAACATCATCATGCCTAGTCCTTGAATAGCAGTAGTTAAGACTATATCAAATTCACTAGCTGTGGGTGAGAAACTTGCTTGCATTAGACAAGAGGCTCCGAATGTAAGCATTCCTAAGCTTATCGTTGTCCTAACTCCCAGTTTTTTCACTAAAAAATTTTGTGTGATTACAGCACCAAAAATTGCGGCAACTCCTCTAGGAGCTGTTATGTAACCAGCTAAATCAACTGGGTAGCCATATACTTGTTGTAGCATTGTTGGTAAGTACGCCATAGCAGCAGAAAATAATAGCACAAACATAAAGCATAAAAAGCATGCTAAAATAAAATTGAAATTCTTAAATATTCTGAATTTTACAACAGAAGAGTATATTAAACCTCTCCAGATAAAAAATCCTAATGAAACAATCGATATGCTTAAAAGTATAATCATCTCTATAGAAGAGAACCAACCATTGGTATTTCCATTATCTATGAAAAGTTCTAGGCATCCGACACCAATAGCCATAAATCCAAAGCTAATGTAGTCAATTTTGATTTTTTTGATTTTTGTGGCTTCCATCATAAAGAAAATAATTATAAAAGCTACGACACATAAAGGAACGTTTACATAGAAGATCCATTCCCAAGACATATTTTCACAAATAGCTCCACCAAGAACAGGCCCTATGATAGGTCCCATAACGATAACCATACTGTATACAGTCATCATTTTGTTGTATTCTTCATTTCTGAAGTTTGTAGAGATATATGTCTGTGCTACTGATGGTAGAAATGCTCCTCCCATACCCTGAAAAGCTCTAAATACAATCATTTCAGCTAGAGATGTTGATAGCCCACACATGATTGATGAAATTCCGAAAATTACAGATGAAACTAAAGCTACACGCTTTATGCCATATTTCTCTATGATTAACCCTGATAATAATATAAAGATTGCTGCAGTAACAATATATACTGTAGTAACATCAGCAATAGTTTCAACGTTTGCACCGATTGCTCCCATGATTTGAGGTATGGCAACAGCTACAATTGTTAAGTCAACAATTTCAGCTAATGCTAACAAGCTTATTGCTAGTGCAACTATTGTTCTTTTCTGACTCCAGAAGCCGGTGTTTGCTGTATTATCAGTCTGCATAACCCTATTATTTTATAGTTAGAATCTTGTTAATATACTATAGCTTTTAGCTATATTACTAAGGAATTTAATTTTACAGTTTATTTTATTGTAGAATTATTGCACAATTTTAGTAATGTATTATAGCATTGTATGGACAATAAATATTGAAAATTGGCCAAAATATTATTGATGAAGAAATATCAAATTATAGTCAATGGCTTGATGGGCCGTCAATAATTGCTATAAAGGGTGGCAATACTTCTGATAGTGAAAATAGAATAAGTAATCAAGAAACTGACTGGCATGAACATTCTCGAGGTAAAATATTTTGTATTGAATCTGGACTAGTACACGTAAGTACGCCTGATGGGTCATGGGTGCTCCCATCTAATAGGGCAGGTTGGATTCCACCTAGTACATCTCATAAAATTCGTATAAGTGGATTAGTAACTGGCTGGGTTATTTTTATACTACCTAGTATGTGTGAGGAAATGCCGAAAAGCTCTAGGGTTATTCCAATGAGTGAAGTACTTAGAGCACTTGCACTTAGAGCTACAGAATGGGATAAAAAACAAAAGTTAAAAGTAGATCAAGAATATATTACAAAGATTATTTGCAATGAAATTAGCTCTGCGCCGGAAGAGGCTCTTCACCTACCGATGCCAAAGACTGAAAGGGCTTTAAAAGTTGCTAATGCAATTATTGATAATCCATCAATAGCAACAAGTTTAGAGCAGTGGGCTTCATTTGGTGCAATGTCAGCTAGAACGTTAAGAAGAATCTTTTTATCTGAAACAGGTCTTAGTTTTTCACGTTGGCGTCAACAAGCTCAGCTAGCACGTGGACTAGATATGTTAGCTAGAGATATATCAGTTACTGAAGTTGCAGATTCACTTGGTTATGCATCACCTAGTAATTTTATAGCCATGTTTCGTAAGGCTTTTGGAAAAACACCAAAGCAATACTTTTCTAAAGAAAATTAATAATGTCTTTTATAAAAAGTCTTTTTTTAGTTTTTTAATATCTATTTTACCTGTGTTGTTTTTTGGTAAAGTCTCGACAAAAATACATGATTTAGGGATTTTATAGCTAGCTAATTTTTCCTTACAGTGCTTTATAATATCATCTTCCGTTGCCTTAGAACCTTTTTCTAAAGATATGAAAGCGATTGCTCTTTCTCCAGAAACTTTAGAGTTAACACCTGTTACGGCAACTTCTTTTATGTAATCTAGTTTTAGAATGCATATTTCAATTTCACGAGGATAAACATTAAATCCAGATACAATAATCATGTTTTTTATTCTATCTGATATGGTTAGGCGACCTTTTTTATCTATATAGCCAATATCACCCGTTTTTAACCAACCATCAGTTGTAAAATATAGTTCATTATTCTGTTTATCATTCCAGAAACCATGACATTTTTGAGGTCCTTTAAGCCAGATTTCTCCTTCTTTGTAGCATTCATCTATTTCTTGATTTGTCTCAATATCTCTGATGCTAAGTTCTGTGCCTGGGATAGGATAGCCGCATGTGCCAAAGTAATCATCTTCTGATTCATTAAACTTATTTAGGGCTATAGCTGGAGACATTTCTGTCATTCCATATCCCTCTTTGAGTTCTACACCAGTTTTATCTAGCCAGTGCAAGTATATCTTACGAGAAATAGGCATGCCTCCACTTAGTGAATACTGATATCTTGTCTTATTTATTTTTTCAAAGTCAGGATGTTCTAGCATAGCCATATAAAGAGTATTTAGGCCATTAAAAATAGTAAACTCATTTTTTGACATGGTTTTAATCAAATCTTTTATGTCTCTAGCATTAGGAATCAAAACATTCTTAGCTCCAGCAAAGAAAAAACACAATAAATTCGCACTCAAAGAGAATATATGATAGAGAGGTAAAGCTGTTATTATAACTTGATCGGACATGTCCATATCATGTTTTACCCAAGCCCATACTTGTTGAATATTGGAGGCAAGATTATTGTGAGTTAATATTGCTCCCTTAGGCTTGCCAGTAGTGCCACTTGAGTATTGTAAGCATAGTATATCTTCTTTATCTATATCTGGTTTTTTATATAGTTTTTTATTAGCCTTAATAGCTTTAGTAAATGGGATAAAGATTTTTTTGTTATACTTTGGTTTATCTTTTATTAAGTTTTTTGATACGAAGCCAATAATTTGTTTTTTAGGGAATGGGTATAAATCAGCAATATTTGTAACAATTATATTTTCTAATGAGTTAATATTTAGCTTAGCTTTTTGAATGTGGTGCGCAAACATATCCATGACAATAGCTGTTTTAATATCACAATTATTAAAAATTGATTCGAGCTCATCAGCTTTGTAAAGTGGATTAGTATTTACAAAAACAGCACCAATTTTGATACAAGCGAATAAACAAACTGTAAATTGCAAGCAATTAGGTAGTACAATAGCTACTCTATCTCCCTTTTCAATCTTTAAGTCATTTTGTAAGAAACTTGCTACTCTGGTAGCTAAGTCATCGAGCTTGGAGAATGATAAATTTACATCATGACATGAAACTGCGTCTCTATATGGAAATTGCATAATCGACTTTTCATACATATCAAGGATTGTAAATTGATTTTCTTGGATATTTGCTGGTGCATACTCTGGATAATTTGATATCCAAGTCTTGCTAGAAAAAGTACTCATAGTCAATATTATTTCTAATGTGTTATTAGATATTCTAGCAAAAATAGAACGTTTTGAAATGATTTTAAGAAATTAAATCTATGAAGGAATATAAGTATGTGAGTGATTGTTGTTATTTTTGTTTAATTACAACGCTAGGAGCATCTGCTCTATGATCGTCAGTTACATCTATTTTTTTAATATATCTATTAAGTATTGGTGTTAAAATAACCATTATAATAGTAACTATTAATATACATATAGCGACATATCCAAATACAGATGTATAAGTATCTAAGCTTTGTTGACTAGTGATATTGTTATCAAATAGAGGTAAAGCTATAAATGATCCGATATATGAAGCTAAATAAGAAGCTACCATTGTTGCAAGGAACCAGAATCCCATAACAAAGCCTGATATCGCTGCAGGACATAGTTCTGCAACCATAGCTAATCCTAGACCAGATATTAATAGTTCTCCAAGAGATGAGCAGGCATAAGTTAGAATTAGCCAGTATCCTGAAATAATCCCATTTGTAGCAAAATATTTTGTGCAATAAAGGATAGCATATGAGACAAACATAAGAGCTATACCAATACTGAATTTAGTTGCATGAGTCATTTTGCTTTTCTTATATAAAATAGCAAGAATCGGAGACAGTAGCATCAACCAAAGAGGGTTTAAGAACTGGTATTGTGCGGCTGGTACATGCCATCCAAATATAGATAGGTCAACATTGTGTAGTGCAAAAAATGTTAGAGTTGTTGGCATCTGGAAGTACAATGCATAGAAGAATATTGCTTCAATAATTAGTACTAATGCAACTAACATTCTATTTCTTTCGTATGGATTAAGTTTTATCGCTACTTCTAAAAAATAAATAGTAGCAACAATAACAACAATAGCTGTTATTGTGATACATAATCCAGTGTTCGGAAGAATATTTGCTATGAAAATTATAGATATGATGCTTCCAATTATTACATATGCTGCATGAGTAATGTTCAGAGGTTTTTTACCTGGCTCTGATCCTAAGTCTTCAAGATGTTTGAAGAACATAATAAAACCTAGTATGCCTATAAGCAAACCAACACCACAAATTATAAAAGCTTCTGTGTATCCATAGGCCTGAGATATTATAGGGGTTAAGGCCATACACAAAAGACCACCCATATTGATAGCAAGGTAGTAAAGTGTCATAGCACTATTTAAACGACCATCACCCTTATCAAACATTTTTGATATTAAAGAAGAAGGGTTTGCTTTAAATAGAGAGTTACCAACAATAATACCTGCAAATATGTAGTATATTGATTTTTCATTAGCAAAAATGAAGCTTAGGTAAGATAAACAAAGGATTACCGCCCCAATAAGTATTGTACGTTTTGTTCCAAGAACTTTATCACCAATAATGCCACCAACCCATATAAATCCATATGTAAAAGCAAAAAAAGACCCCATTAGGTAAATAGTTTCTAATTCGCTAAGATGTAACTGTTGGGTGAAATATAATGCGATAATCGCCTGAAAACCGTAGAAACCAAATCTTTCCCAGAACTCAATTGCCCAAACTATCCAAAAAGGACGAGATAAGGTATGATAATTTTTATCCATGAATGTACCCTGAAAATTAACAGTATTTAGATACTTAATTAAATCATTACAACAGATGTTTTGCAATAATTATATGTCAGGCATCTCTGTACACGATAAAAAATATTGAAAGGACTGATTAAAGCCTTATATATTCATTATTTGCGAAAGATGAAAAAGTACTTTAATCAGCTAAGAGGAAGTCTATCTGAAATATTCAATTGGCACAA
>NZ_VXKO01000027.1:0-30309 GCF_008711475.1 Francisella sp. SYW-2
GGTGTATTCATATCAGCATAAAATGCTGATATGAAACACAAAAGTAAGATTTTGAGTCAGATTTATCTAAAAAATACTCAATATTAAAACATATGAAAAAGGGCTTTCATTAACTCAACAGCCTTTTAGATATAATTCTCCCTAATTAAATTGGTTAACTAGAAGTATGATAAAAAATATATTCTTTGACTTAGACGGCACACTTGTAAATACAGTTGGTGATCTAACAGTTGCAACAAATACCATGCGTAAACATTTTGGACTTGAGCCAGTATCTGAAAATGTATTAGCCAGTATTATTGGTAAAGGTTACCCTACCACCGTTAGAAAAGTTCTAGCATTAGATTTCAATGATAATGATTATATTGAATCTATCGCTGATACAGGTGTCAAAATTGTCAGTCAAACATACAAAACCTTAAATAGTGCAAATAGTAGAGTATATCCCAATGTCATTGAAACTTTAGATTTCTTAAAGCAACAAGGTATCAAAATGGCTGTTGTAACAAACAAACATGAAGATGATGCCATACAGTCTCTAACTCATTTAGGTTTGATTGACTATTTTGAAGTAATTGTTGGAGGAGATACTACAACGAGCTACAAACCATACGCTGAACCCTTACTGTTTGCTATGGATAAGCTAAATGCTAAAGCTGAAGAGAGTTTGATGGTTGGCGACTCTATGAATGATTATTTATGTGCTAGAGAGGCAAATGTAAAAACTATAATGGTAAGTTACGGTTATCATAATGGTGTAGATCTAGAAGCTCTAGATAGCTTCGCTTATATTGATAATTTCACTAAGATAAAAAACATTGTCAAAGAAATAAATCCACATCAGCAATTAGTAGTTTCAAAAATAAAACTCTTAAGAAGGTAATTTGAAAATTTCACTTAAACAAGCACTATGTTATAATTTCGCCATAATCGTATTTTGAAGAACTTTTTAAAATGGCAACTCATCACAAATTAATAATTTTAGGATCTGGACCTGCTGGATACACTGCAGCAATATATGCAGCTCGTGCAAACTTAAACCCTGTAATTATCACAGGTATGCAACCCGGTGGACAGCTTACAACTACTACAGATGTCGATAACTGGCCAGGTGAAGCTGACGGTATTATGGGCCCTGAGCTTATGGAAAAACTACAAAAACAAGCTGAGAGATTCGATACACAAATCACATATGACACAATTAACTCTGTAGATCTACAAACTAGACCTTTCAAGTTAGTTGGAGAGATTGAAGAGTATACTTGTGATGCTCTAATTATAGCCACTGGTGCTACTGCTAGATATTTAGGTTTAGAATCAGAAGAAAAGTTCATGGGCAAAGGTGTGTCTGCTTGTGCTACTTGTGACGGCTTTTTTTACAAAAACAAAGATGTCGCTGTAGTTGGTGGTGGTAACACAGCTGTTGAAGAAGCTTTTTTCTTATCAAATATTGCAAAATCTGTAACACTAATTCATCGTAGAGATTCTCTTAGATCTGAGAAAATCCTTATCGATAAACTAATGGAAAAAGCTGAAAATGGTAATGTAAATATTATCTGGGATACGACACTAGAAGAGGTTCTTGGTGATGATATGGGCGTTAATTCTTTACGCCTTAAAAATGTCAAAACTAACGAAGAATCTAAGATTGATGTTATGGGGGTATTTATTGCTATTGGTCATACTCCAAACACAGGTATCTTCAAAGATGAGCTTGAAATGGAAAATGGTTATATCAAGGTAAAATCTGGTCTAGCTGGCGATGCTACGCAAACAAATATCAAAGGCGTGTTTGCTGCTGGTGATGTAGCTGATCATGTTTACAAACAAGCAGTAACTTCTGCAGGTACTGGTTGTATGGCTGCGTTAGATGCTGAGAAGTACTTAGATAACTTAAATCAATAATTTCAACTCATCACTAATTCAATATCTATTACTTAGTTTTATCTAAAAATTTTAATCCTTTAAATATTGGCCATAATGTACATAATGCCAAAGCTGCCAATACATAAAACCATCTATTACTAGGTAATGGTTCTAAATAATTAATCATAAAAAATATTGTATATATAAACATAACCACTAGACCAGATAAACCATAAGCAACACCTTGAATTTTACCCTGTAAAGTTATCGGCGTATTTTTTTGTGCTATAGTAACAATTATCACCCATGATGATATAAATACACCAGCTACTAGATAATACAAGATAGCAAAAGCTATACTCTGGTTTAATCCCAACAATAAATACATCATAGCTGATGCACTCATAGAAAAAGCTAGCGTTAATTTTGGCGACATTTTTTCTATCATATATGGCAATAGAATATTCCCAATAATAAAACCTACTGAAAATGCCACTTCTATTAGTCCAAATTCCAAAGATGAAGCATGAAGAATGTTTTTCGCATATGGAGATATAAAGATTGGCGCAATCATATATATACAAGTCATGCTAACTTGAGCCAAATAACACCAGTATAACGATATATTTTTGCTAAGGTAGTTAATAACCTCCTTCCAATTATCTAAAAAATTCCCTTTTTGATTTTTTACAATTCTCTTTGGCACAATCATAAAACTACACAAAGTCGCAAAAATACTTCCAGCAAGCATTATTATCATAATCTGATGCATATCGAAATACGCTACTAAGATCCCTCCTAAAGACATTCCAATAACCATACCAAATTCAAATAGCCCATCCATCGTACTATTTGCATATAATAGAACATCATCATTAGGAAATAGCTCTCGTGACATTATCATCATTGCCGGCATAAAAAATGCTAATATAATCCCCCATATACTTGTAAACAAATATACTAGAGTTAAAGAATCTAAATTACCCAAAAATACAAATGCTGAAAGTAATATAACTCTAAAGATATTTACTAGAACTATAATTATTCTTCTAGGTATAAGATCAGCAAAATAACCGGTAATTGGAGATAATATAACTCCAAAGATCCACCAAGTAAGCATAAATAACATTATAACTTCAAGGTTGTTCTTTAGAGTTAACAAATGCCAACTTATAGATATATAAGCAATACCTACCACAGTAGCATTAAATAAAGTCATCACACAAGCATAGCTAAAAGAACTATTACTAAATAGTCTACTTCTAGCTTTAAAATAATTAAGCATACTAATACCTATCTAAGATAAGATTTTTAAAGTCATACGACTAAATTAATTACAGAAAATATAGACGCAAATAATCTAAGGAGATTCTATATTAAAAAAGTTTATACGCAAGAGATAAATCGGCAAATGCTAGCTGTGACTATCCATAATCTTAAGGATATTGGGTAGATTAGGTTTATAATTTCAATTATCTAAGACAGCTCCAATTTTTTATTGTAAGTTTACTAAATTTTTCTCTGCTTCAGCTACTTCTTTCAATGTTACATCTGGATTATTTTCAGCCATACTCAAAAAGATTTTTGGATTTTTTAAAATCAAGCGGGTAAATGTACCTTTGACCAACTTATTATTTTTATGTCCAAGATCCCTTCTAATTTCTAAAAAAAGCTCTTCCATCATAAACATAACTTTTGCATCATTTTTACCTTCCTTTAAACGCTCCAACCAGTTAATATAATTTAATAAGACATCTTGTCCTCCCCAAAGAATTATCTTTCTCTGCCATTCCTGAAGAAAACTAACGAGGTCATCTATTTCTTTATTATTTTCTGAAGTACTATGGAAAAGTTTGAGAAGTTTACATAAAAACTCATCGTATATTTGAGTTTTCTTTTCTCTATAGTGTGCTTCAATATCTTTCTTTCGTTCAAAATACTTTCCTAAAACAACTGTTACAGTTGCAGCTATCACTGTTGTAGCGGCTGTTAATAAACTAATTGAAACTTTAGGATCCAAAAGCTTAAATTGATTCCAAACAAGTGAAATAATCAAGTAGCATCCCCAACCTACCGCTCCAAGTAAAATAAAACCTAAAATCGTTGATATAATTTTTTTCAAAATAGTTCCTACAAATTTAACACTTATTAATATACTAAATAATAAGTATTTATAATTCTCATATCAATAAAACTATATTCTTACTTTATGACTTTTGCACATCAGCGACAAGTAGTTTCAAAAACAAATGATTAGAAAATAAAACTGTTTGAACGAAGTGAGTTTTTTATTTTCCATTTGTTTTAAACTACGATAGCGAAGTGCTAGGCAGTTTTGCATACTTTTTCTGCCATGAAAAAAGTATGTCGCTATAACTTACGCAGTAAGTAGCGAAATAGAAAAGACAGAACAGTGTTCTGTCACTACAATAACAAACAAGTTATAGTTTGTATATTTAAGGTTAACGTCCCCTCAAAAAGAAATTATCTAACTGCGCAAAATTTAATTTAACCCAAGTCGGTCTGCCATGATTACATTGACCAGAATTTTCAACAGTTTCCATCTGTCTTAGTAGATGATTCATCTCTGGGATACTTAACTTATCATTAGCTCGTACAGCAGCATGACAAGATACTGTAGCCAAAATATGGTTTAGATAAAACTCGACTCTTTTTGTCTTACCAGAAGATGTAAGCTCTGTAGCTACATTTGATATTAGATTTTGCACATCTTTATCTTTGACATATATTGGCGTTGATCTAACGAGTACAGCATCATCTGCTACTACTGATATTTCAAAGCCTAGCTTCTCAAAAACTTCAAGATTCTCATCAATCGTTGCGACTATATTACTTGATAATCTGCATGTTAAGGGCATTAATAAATTTTGCTTAAACTTAGCAGCATCTGCATGCCAAGTTTTTTTCATTTCTTCATAGAGTATTCTCTCATGTGCTGCATGCATATCCACAAGTACTATACCATCCTCAACTTGAGAGAGTATGTATATACCATGAATCTGACAGATAGCTTGTCCTAAACCACTAGCTTTTGGCTTTTGTGATATATGAATTTCATTTTCTTGAGTAGTTTGATTACTAAAATATTTATCTAACAAACTAGTACTTGAGCTTTCATCCTTTTCATCCTCAATACTGATATCCAGACTCATATTACCAATATTAAGAGGATTATTAGTACCTTTAGATTCTTGATATATATTGCTTTCACTATAGCTAGAAGTCTCAATTTCTATATCTGCACTTGTAGTTATAGCTTTATTGACTGTACCAAAAAGAAAATCATAGATGAATTTCTGATTTCTAAAGCGCACTTCACTTTTAGCTGGATGAACATTTACATCCACCTCTTTATAATCCATATCAAGATAAAGCAAAAATGCTGGATATCTATTACCATACATTACATCTTTATAAGCATTTTTTATCGCATGAGTAACAATCTTGTCTTTGATAATACGTCCATTTATATAGAAGCTCTGCATATCTGCTCTAGCTCTATTAAATCTAGGACTAGCCACCCAGCCCCATAAATGAGCATCTCCAACCTCTTTATCTATATAGATAGCATTCTCAATAAAGTCACGACTATACAAATCTAACACACGATTATATTTAAGTTGCGCATCTTCTGCTGAAAGTAGATCTTTGACCTCTTTACCATTATGAATAAGCCTAAAGGCTATACCAAAATAGCAAAGCATATATTTCTTAAGTAAATCAGAAATATGTAAAAACTCAGTATTATCTTTTTTCAAAAATTTGCGTCGTGCTGGTGTATTGTAAAAGAGTTCACTAACCTCTATAGTTGTCCCTGTCACATGTGCAGCAGGAGTAACCTCTCTAGTTTCGTTATTGATTTGCCAAGCATCATCATAGTCTTGATGCTTAGATATAATCTTTAACTTAGATACAGATGCAATACTTGCTAATGCCTCACCACGAAAGCCCATGCTAGCAACAGACTCTAATTCTTCAAGAGTATAGACTTTACTTGTTGCGTGAGGTGCTAGAGCTAGTCGCAAATCATCATAAGCAATTCCTTTACCATTATCTCTAATTCTGATTAATGACTTACCGCCCTCTTGAATTTCTATAGTAATAGCAGTTGCTCCTGCATCTATAGAGTTCTCAATAAGTTCTTTGACAACAGATGAAGGTCTTTCTATAACTTCTCCTGCAGCTATTTGATTGGCTAAATCTTCAGGTAATAATCTTATTTGGCGATAATTTTGCTGAGAATACATAGATAATTTATCACAAAGGATCTTTTACAAAATCTCTTGTTGAACACTCCTTCCATAGCTCTTGATCTACAATCTTGCCTGACTTATCTTGATATGGATAGATTTTATCTTTTGTTAAACCGCACTCCCATTTTATTTTATTAGCTTGGGATTTAGGTATTCTTTGCCAATATTCATCTTTGCCTAAAAATCCCCAAAAAGCTCTAACATAAACCTTATCGCCATCTTCTATAGTTTGAGCTTTGACATGATAAAATTTACCATCATGTGGATTTAGTACAGATCCTTCAGTATAAATAGGTCCTTTACCATGTGATTTATCAGCAGAACCTGATTTTTTAATATCCCAGACAAACTCTAGTCCTTGATATGTATCATGACCACTAGAGTAGTCATATTTATGTCCATAAGCATCACCTTTGCCACAGTTTTTACAATATACAATCGGAGGGTGAATCTTACCATCATCAACATTTGCTAATGGTACAAACATTCTTGCATTTAAACTACCATGGTCATTAGTATAAGCATGAATCACTCCCACATTTGTGTTAGTTGCTTCATCCTTTTGTAACCAGTAGCCATTTGCATTTGTTTTATCAAATCTAGCATAGCCTAACATAACAATGGAAAGACCAAAAATTAGAAACGTAATTTTTTTAATCATTCTAGAAATTTATTATGACTTTTAAGATAAAGTATAAAGAAAATTTGCAATTATACAAACTAATTAGACAGGACTTTTAACACCAAATTGCTCAACAGGATAGTTAATACAAGTAGCAGTAACTTTCTCATCTTTATTTACATATTGTCCATCAGCGGTTACACCACAATCTGCTTTAACCTTTTCGTAATCGGCTTTTGTGATTCTCTGCCAATGAGCAGCTTTGCTACCCAATTCTTTGCCCCAAACAACATAAGCAGCTTTTGCATACATTGTTCTACCAGCATCTTGAACTTGTGCTTCAGATGCGTAAACTTTACCATCATTTGGATTTATTACACCACCATCTTTATATACATCACTACTTTGACCAGCAACACCTGTACCCGCTTGTGGCTGCATATTACCTGCGAATACTATTCCCTGTAATGGGGTGTTTTTACCTTTATAGTCAAATCCGTTATATGAACCATTTGAGCAGTTATTACAAGTTGCTCTAGGTTTAGTTGGCTTGCCAGATGAGTCTACATACATTAAAGGTACAACAATCTCCATCTGTAGAGTACCTTTTTTACCATAATCATTATTCTTTGCAAAGTATGTATGTACTATACCCTGAGGCATACCACGACCAGCATCTGGATCTTCATCAAATTGTACCCAGTATCCTTCTGGTGATAGATTAACTCCACCTGCATCATCTGCATAAGAAAAACTCGTCGCACCAAATGTTGCCAAAGCCATCAATGCCAAAAATTTAGTTTTCTTCATTACTTCTCCTTTAATTCTTCTTTAAGATTAAATATGAATTTTCTTTCTTAATCCCTCGATACTAGCAAAGATAATATTTTTATTCAAATATATACAAGACATTATTCGCATTTTCATAAATAATGCTTATAATTAACTTTAATAAAAAGATAATTCATAATATATCTTTGCAAGGAAAAATCATAACAAACTTTGGTGGCAATATTTCTGTCAAACTTACAAATGGCGAGAAAGTTTCGGCACTATTACGAAGCCACTTAAAGGGCGAACTTACTGTTGGCGATAATGTAGAACTTGAATATACAAATTCCACTTATGTAATTGCTAAATTATTAGATAGAAAGAATTTAATCGCTCGTCCCAACCAATATCAGCGCAAAAATAAGAATATCGCTGCAAATATTGATAGTGCTGTAATAATTATTGCACACTCTCCGGCACCAGTTGAGCATTATATTGATAGATATCTGGCAGCATTACATAATAGTAATATTGAACCTATAATTGTTATCAATAAAATCGATGATCAAAAAGAGAAAGATAAAAAATATATTCAAGACTTAGCAAGTGTTTACCAAGAAATCGGCTATAAAGTATTCTATACTTCTGCACAAAACAATATAGGGATTGACAACTTGCTTGAAGAACTTAAAAATAAAACATCTATATTTTTAGGTCAATCAGGTGTTGGCAAGTCTGAAACATTAAATACAATATTAGGTGCTAAAATCACTGCAACAACTGCTGTATCGGATTCCACCAAAAAAGGGCGTCATACAACTACATGCTCTACTTTGTACGAGATAGATGATACTACTAGCATAATTGACTCTCCTGGCATTAGAGAATTTGGACTTTGGCATATTACAAAAGAAGAACTTTTTGATGGTTTCTTAGATTTCAAAAAATATAAAGGGATGTGCCAATTCAGAAATTGCTCACATGAAGAGGGATCTAAAGGTTGTCAAATTGTTGAGCAAGTTAAACAAGGTCATATCAACCCCGTTAGGTTTAAGAATTATCATCGAATATTAGCAGAGATCAAATCATAACTATAATAATCAAGATCTTAAAATATATTTAAAATCATGTATCTACAGGTATTTTAATGAATTCAAAAAAAGGTGACTATAAATATATAATATTTCTAATATTGTCATTATTAATAGGTTTATTGACTAATATTATAAATTTAATTGGTGCTTTAATTCTATTATTATTTTTAGCATTTTCTATAGTTGTGAATAAATATAATCACATTGTATTTAAAATCATATTAGCTTTATTTGCATATCTGTTGATGCTACATATACTTCCAGGATTTAACAATCTGAATTTATATAAAAATATATTAGTCTCGTCCGATGCTATACCATACTCAATGACTTTAAAGTTTGACTCTCTATTTGTAGGATTATCAATAATTACTGTGGCGATACCAACTCTAGTACAAGAGTTAAAATACAAGATTATGAAATCTATATTATTCGGTATTTTTTATGGTTTATTAGCTATTCTTATAATTGGAGGTATAGCATTTAACTTCAATTTTGTTAAATGGGATATTAAATTTAATAATTTGATTATCATATTTATAATTCAAAATTTATTTTTTACTTGTTTTTATGAAGAAGTTTTCTGGCGAGGATTATTACAAAAAAACATATTCAACAATTATTTAAATAAATATTTATCTATACTCATAATAGCTATTTTATTCGCAACAGCACACTTGGTTTTTGCAAACTATAAATTTGCAATTCTTGCTTTTTTTGCAAGTTTTATCTATGGATTATCATATAATTCTACAAATAATCTACTATCAAGTATTACAACTCACTATTTAGTCAATATAACTCAGATAATACTTGTTACCTACCCTATACTTGCTAGTAGTTTAGCGTAGGTATGTATATTAATTATTTTGAGTGGGCTTATAATACTTAGGTGTAAATTCTATACCATATTTAACATTCATCCACATTCTACTAATAAAGCTCTGCATTTCTGCATCATGAATGTTAAGAACATACATCTTTTTGATCATCTCATCAGTAGGCCTGATATTAGTGTCATTAAATATATCATCTAAATATTTTTCATTTTGCGTAACTGCATTAGGCTGATATAAATAATTACTATTTTGAGCCGCTACATACGGATCTATAATATAATTCATAAGAGCATAAGCTTTATCAAGATCTTTAGCTCCCTTTGGAATCATCAACATATCAAACCAAATATTAGTACCTTCTTTAGGTATGACATATGCTAAAGTCACATCAGGATTAATAGTTTTCGCTCTTTCGACAGATCTAACTACATCGCCAGAGTATCCCATCACTAAACATAAGTTACCTGCTGTAAAATCATTTTGATATTTGTTACTATCAAAATACTTAATATATGGACGTATGTTCTTGATAATATCCAAAGCTGCCTTCTCGTATTCAGCTTTACTATTAGTATTAGGATCAATACCATGATAGTAGAAATAATTACCAAAAATCTGCTCAGGTTCATCAAGTAACGAGACTCCACATGGTGCTATTTGTTTGAGATACTTTTTATCGAATACATATTTCCAACTATTAGGAACAATACCCTTACCTAATCTTTGTTCTATTTCTTGTTTGTTATAAGCTAGTCCAGTAGTTCCATAGCTATAAACTACAGCATAATTATTCCCTGGATCATTAATTTGAGAAACCTTATTATAAATTACTTTATTACGATAATCTAAGTTTGGTAATTTTGACTTATCAAGTTTAATAAGTGCTTTAGATGCTATTTCACTATTTAGATATAGAGCACCTTGCTCAATCAAATCAAAACCTGAAGAGCCTGTCATTATTTTTGCCCTAGTCATATTATCGTCAGATGTATATATGTACTTAACTCTGGTATTAGATAAATCAGAAAAGCAAGGTACTATATCAGGAGATATATAGTCAGCCCAGTTTGTAAAATTCAACTGCGTTCTTGACTCTGTTGATATAATTGGATTTTTAAGAATTTTATTATCACAAACATACGAATTTTCTTCAGAATAAGCCACATTAAATAGGCTAACTAGCAGGCCTAAAACAAAAACTTTTTGTTTCATAAAACTAACACACGCTCTAGTTGTTATAAAATTCCTTTAAGTATATACTAAACCGTGGTATCGGAGAAATAGAAAAGTAGAATAATGGAACAAATTGTTAGTAGTAAAAAGTTTGGTCTAATCAGACTAATCATGATAAATATTATTGCTGTTGATAGCTTAAGAAACATATCAATCACCGCTCAAGCTGGCTGGATAGTTATTACTTTTTATATACTAGCAGGTATTTTCTTTTTAGTTCCATGCGCCCTACTTACTGCTGAAATGTCTACAGGATCCTCTCAAGAAACTGGTGGTATTTATATCTGGGTCAAAAAAGCTTTTGGTAAAAGATTGGGCTTCCTAGTGATATGGATACAGTGGGTTTATAACTTAGTTTGGTTTCCATCTATTTGTGGCTTTTTCGCTGGTATTATCGCTTATGTAATAGCTCCAACTATAGGTCAAAATGCCAACGAACTAGTAGCTAACCCTTGGTATATGATCTCTATGAGTTTGGTGATGTTTTGGAGTGCTACAGCTATCAACTTATTTGGTATCAAAACTTCAAGCACAGTTAGTACTCTTGGTGCTATTATAGGTACACTCCTTCCTATGTTTATTATTATATTCATAGCTGTTATTTGGTCATTTTCTCACAGCTCTGAAGTAGTATTACCTAGTGTTACTGATTTTATCCCATCAGGTAATAACATAAGTAGCTGGGCTTTATTTATCACAGTGATGTTTAGTTTATTCGGTCTAGAAATGAGTGCAATCCACGCTGCTAATGTCAAAAATGCCAAAAAGAACTTTCCTAGAGCCCTACTAATTTCAGGTTCTGTAATATTAGGTTCTTTGATTTTGTCAAATATTGCAGTGATTTTAGTTAGTAGTCAGCTACAGATTGGCGATGTTGATATTGTTACAGGATTGATGGTTTCATTTCACTACTTCTTTAACCAAATCAATATGCCTTGGATGACATATATTATTGCTATTACATTAATATTTGGTGCATTTACTACAACCTCAGCTTGGATTATGGGATTATCTAGAGCATTTATGGTTGTCAGTAATGACAATATCCTACCTCAGATGTTTGGTAGAACTAACAAAAATGATGCTCCTGATACCATGCTAATTACTCAAGCACTCATTTTCACAGTATTTTGCTTCTCGTATATATTTATGCCATCAGTAAATGAAGCATATTGGTACCTAAGCGACTTAACTGCTCAGCTAGCTGTTATTGCATATATACTCATGTTTATTACAGCTGTGAAGCTTAAACTCAGCTCTCCTCTTCAAGAAGGTCAGTATGAAATATGTAAAGGCTCTCTAGGTACTATACTAATGGCTCTTTTAGGGTGTATTGGATGTATTGTTGCAATTATAGTTGGATTCATACCTATAGATAGCATGGCAATGTCCGTTTTTAGTTTTGATATGATGCTTATTAGTGGAATTGTAATAACATTAATTATCCCAGCTGTTATAACTATTAAGAAATAATATTTTAAATTCTTTCCATTAATACCTTTATATATTCAATTTTTTTCAAAACTGATACAATATTATCAATTTAATAATAGCTTAATTAACAATGCTCTTACGAACTATAAAAAACTGGTATGGTAACAGATATCAAAACAATGAACCAATAGTGTTTTTTGGTTTAATGTTATTTTTCTATCTAGTTTTAACTTTCTTGGGTGACTATATAGCACCAATATTGGCTGCTCTAGTTATTGCTTACTTACTTGACACTCTTGTAAATATTCTACATAAAATTACAAAAATTAAGAGAATCATTCTAGTATATTTTGTATATGTACTATTCCTAATTTTACTTTTGTCATTGATATTTGTATTGCTACCGATTATCGTTAATCAGTTGATTGACTTTATTAAACAAGCGTCTCACACCCTATCAAGTTTGAAAGAAAGTCTAGAGCAGCTCTCTCTCAAATACCCTACAATTCTTACAGATGAAAGAATTAACTCTATTGTAAGTTGGTTTGACAGCATTGATTGGAAGAAAATCAGCTCCAGTATTGGCTCATTTATATTAGAGAATACAGCTACAACACTACCTGTTATTTTCTCTATATTGATATATCTTTTCTTAGTACCACTTATGGTTTTTTACTTCCTAAAAGACAAAGAAAAAATGATTAACTGGTTCAAATCATTCTTACCGGAGCAAGATGGAGCCCTATATTTTGTATGGAATGATTTAAAACCTAAGCTTGCTGACTATGTTAGGGGCAAAGCTATTGAGCTAATTATTGTTTCGATTGTAACATATATTGGTTTTGCGTATTTTAACTTGAACTATGCATTACTATTAGCAGTAGGTGTTGGCCTATCTGTTATTATTCCATATATTGGAATGATCATTATCACAATCCCTGTTGTTATGGTTGGTATCCTTCAATTTGGACTAAATGGTACATTTGTATCAATGCTGATAGTATTTTTTATTATTCAAGCTTTAGATGGTAATTTACTTGTTCCCCTTCTATTTTCAGAAGTTTTAGATATACATCCAGTTGGAGTTGTATCATCTATTCTTATATTTGGGGGTATTTGGGGTTTATGGGGTATATTCTTTGCAATACCTCTAGGCTTACTATTTATATCAGGTGTAAATATGTGTCGAAACCACCTCAGTGGTAAAAAAAATCTTTCTAATATAAATTTATGCTAATAAAACAAAAACAAATTAACCAAAAAGTTTTAGATACTTTGATATCAAAAGGTTACGATACATTCTTATCAAAAATAATCTCTTCTAGAGTAAATAATTTTGAGAATATTGATCTTATATTGAAAGGATCAATCAAAGATCTATCGTCCCCCTTTCTCTTCAAAGATATCGATAAGGCCGTAGATAGACTTTTTCAAGCTCTACAAAATAATGAAATCATTGGATTAGAAACCGACCACGACTGTGATGGGCAAACATCTCATGCAATTTTATATGAAGCACTGACAAAGATATTTAATTACCCTCAAGAAAAGATTCGTTCATATATAGGTCACAGGATGCAAGAAGGATATGGTCTGTCTGAGTCTTTAATGAATAGAATATTAACAGACAGTACTAGACCAAGTCTTATCATAACAGCTGATAATGGTTCAACAGATGAGCCTAGGATTGCTGTTCTTAAACAAAATGGAATTGATACTATCGTAACTGATCACCATGGTACTCCTCCTGAGGGAGCTCCTAAAAGTGCTATCGCCGTACTAAACCCTACTCAACATGATTGTAATTATCCAGACAAAGCTATAGCTGGCTGTATGCTTGCTTGGCTTTTTATGGCCGCTCTTCGTAGAAAATATCTGCAAAATGGTAAATCATTATCTAAGTCTTACGGATTAAGTAATTTACTTGATTTTGTTGCCATTGGTACAGTTGCAGACTGTGTTAGCATGGCAAATAGTCACAATAACCGCATTGTTACAAAACTAGGTATAGAGCAACTTAAGAATAATGATCGTCTATGTTGGGACTTCTTAGATAAAGATAAATTATCAAGTGAGTATATTAGTTTTAGCATAGCTCCTTTGCTAAATAGTGACGGAAGAGTTTCTGATGCATTAGGATCTGTTAGCTTCTTACTTGAAAATGATGAACGCAAAATTGAAGAAACATATGAAAATCTAACTAAACAAAATAGCCAACGTAAAGAAATTCAAAAAAAACTCACTCATGAAGCAATAACTAAAGCTCATCAACTGGATAATGATAATTATTCTCTATGTATATTACTTGATGATGGCCATTCTGGAATTCACGGTATAACCGCAAGTAGAGTCAAAGAAATGTTTGGCAAACCTGTCATTATTTTTTCTGAAACACAAAATGATTCCAACTTAATATCAGGCTCTGCTAGAAGTATAGATAATATTAATATCAAAACCATCCTTGATACTATAGCACTTAAATCACCTACTTTGATGATAAAGTATGGTGGTCATAAAGGAGCTGCTGGCTTAACAATTAATAAATCTGATTTCGATACTTTTTATGATTTATTTGAAAGTGAAATTATCAATTTCGTTAAAAACAATAATATATCTTTAGAGCCTATTTTAGAGTATGATTTTGAGCTTGACGAAAATGATTTCAGACTACAAACTCTAGAAAAGATAGAATCTCTTGAGCCATTTGGTAGAGAATTTGAAAAACCTCTATTTTACAATAGTTTCACTATAGAAAATCTACGTTTAGTTGGTAAAGATAAAAACCATGCTCAACTAGTTTTACGCTATAAAAACATTCCTTCAATCAAAGCAATATGGTTTAATGCTTCAGACAATAAAATAACTAAACATATAGCTATTGGCGATACTATAAGAGCCTGTTATGAGCTCCAAAAAGAAGAATTTCTCGGACAGACAAACTTATCTCTCAATATTAAACTTATCAAAAAATGAAAAATCATAAATATATTAAGACAACTCTCAGTAAAGCTATTGATGATATATATGTTGAACATTTCACTACAATAGGCTCAACTAATGACTATTTACTAGAAAGAGAGCTGTCACATAAGTATCATTTTTGCTATGCAGATCAACAGACTAAAGGACGTGGACGTCGTGGTGATAAATGGATCTCTGATAACAGTGATAATATTTATTCAACATTAGCATTTAGCTGTAACTTTAGCATCGTAAAAGACTCTTTTATAAGTCTTAAAATAGCACTGGGAGTTTTAGAAACTATCAAGAAATATATTCCAGCTGATCAACAAGAAAAACTAAAAATAAAATTACCAAATGATATATATTTTGAAGATCATAAATTAGCAGGAATACTTATTGAAACTAAAAATATTAAAAAAGATAGTTTTGATATTGTTATTGGTATCGGTATAAATGTAAATATGAAAAATATTAACGAAGATATTGATAGGCAATGGACATCACTGTCTATAATTAATAACCATGAGATAGACTCGTCAAAAGTTATAGTTGATTTAGTAAAATATGTTATTAATAATTTTGAAAAATCTTACTTAGATATTCTTGAGACTTTTTCAGAGTATGATTACACTCTAAACAAAAAGATTACCTTTAACTATTCAGATAAGAGTTTTCAAGGGAGCGCAAAAGGCGTTACTGATAATCTAATGCTAAGAATTTTAGATGACAATAATAATCTTCATGAATTTGATCTAGCAAATATCAGCAAAATAAGAGTTATACAATGAGCCTAGAGAATATTAAAAAACGTGCGAAATATTTAGAAAAAATTCGTACTTATTTCAAAAACCTAGAAGTACTCGAAGTGGATACACCCCTAGCATATGAGTTTGGTGTAACGGACCCTTTTATAGATGTTTTTAGTATTGAGACAGTTTCTGGTAAAAGATACCTCCAAAGTTCTCCAGAGTATGCGATGAAAAGACTATTAGCTGCAGGTAGTGGTAGTATATACCAAATTTGTAAAGCATTTCGTGATGAGCCTTGTGGACAACTCCATAAGCATGAATTTACAATGATAGAATGGTATCGAACAGGTATAGATTATCTACAGCTAATGCAAGAAATGCAAAATTTATTCTTAGAGCTTAAACCAAGTTTAAACTTTGTATATTTAAGTTATCATGAAGCATTTGAAAAATATTATAATATTAATCCCCACGATATTTCTCTAGAGCATTTACAGGATATGGTCAAAGAAACAGTTGGAGATATTCAAGGACTATCAAATCCAACCATTGCAGATTGTTTAGATATACTTTTTAGTTATAAAATTGAAAGAAACCTTAACCAAAAAGATACCATTTATTTTATTTATGATTATACAATCCACCAATCGGCACTTGCTAGAAAAATATATAATCAAAATCAACAACTAGTAGCTGCAAGATTTGAGGTATTTAGTAATGGTATTGAGCTAGCAAATGGATACTATGAACTTATTGATAAAGATGAACAACTGAAACGATTTAATAATGATTTAAAGATAAGAAAGCAACAAGATAAAGTCACTTTAGATATAGATCACAAACTTCTAAACTGTATAGAAAACATACCAGAATGCTCAGGAGTAGCATTAGGTTTTGATAGACTCATTATGAGTTTAGAAAATATTGATAAGATACAAAATTTGACTATTTTAAACTAAAACGATTGCTAACTAATACTTAAGGTTGGTACTGCGACTTATTCAAAGTAATTGGATTAATTGCAAATTCAACATTTAAATTATTCAGCTCTTTTGCAATACTCAAAAATATCTCATCCTGAACTGTTATGAAGTCAACAAAAAATACTTTACTTACCATTGCATAGACCTGCAAATTCACGCCATTAGCTCCAAAACTCCCTTCTAATTTACCAGAGATATTACTTCCACTCGAAGCTAATGATACTGATACTGTTTTATTCTGATCAATATTAGGATGAGATTTAAGCACCGCTAGAATTTTTTCTTTAATAACTGGTATTTTATCGATATACCTATAATCAATAGTTATAAATTGTACTATACGTCTGTGAGTACGACGCGAAGTTGTTGTTATACAAGTATTCAAAAACACTGAATTTGGAATATGCATTGGCGCTGTTTCATAATTATCAACCTGTGTTGTAAGAGTGCCAATTTTTTTAATAGTTCCACTAAACTTTATCGATGAATTAATATCAGATGAAATCACATCCCCCTCAGAATACTTACGATTAAATACAACAAATAAACCACCAAAAAAATTCGTTATCAAAGTACTTTGAGAAAAAGTCAGTCCGGCAAAAGCAACTCCACTAAAGGCTCCCAAAGCTGTTAAAGGAACATTAAATGCTGCTAAAACCAATATAACAGAGATAGCCACTGCTCCTAATTCAAAAGCTTTATATATGGCATTAATATCTCTAAAATCACTATACGCATCTTTATTTTGTGTTTTTTTCTTTTCAATAGCTATACTTTTACTATTATACAAGAATTTGAATAAACTAATAATAATTGCCAAGTAGACGCAAAAATCAAAAATTTTGTCAGAATACAAAATTATAACTTCTTTATAATTTGGCAGATGGACTATTACGGGTAAGTCGACACAAGTCTTAATAAAATAAGCCCATATTATTAGATATAAAGTTAACTTAAATGATTTAACAAATGTAAATCTAATTGTATTTTTATACCTAATTACTAAGATACTACCAAGAACTGAAATAATTACACTAAGTACGAAGCATAAAATAAAATCTATAAATAGAATATAAGAAACTGAGTAGTTCTCCACTCTAAGTAATACATTATTTAAAACATTCATTATAAAGAAACTATAGTTAAATATTACTTAGTAGTATCATCAATACCGTCATCAATAACAATATTATTCATATTAGCAGTTGCAGGTGGATGTGCCTTCATAGCTCTTTGATTAATAGTAGCATCAGGAGAATCATTCCCAGCCTTTGTTACTTCTGAAGAGCCACTATCCACTCCATTATTACTACTTGAGACATTTTGAGTAGCAGATATATCAGCGACAGGCTTATGCTCTACGGTCTGCTGTTGTTGATCAGGTTCATTTAAATCATAATTGATTGGTGTATAGATTATAGCTGATTTAGGACTCTCTTCTGATACTGATACATATACATCTTCTTTTAAGTGTTTAATCACTAAAACTATTATTACTACAGCTAGTATAAGAATTGCAAATCTGTTTATATAATCAAACAGTTTTAACTTACCATAACGTGACTTTTTATAGTGCAACACATCTATTTTATTAAGTATCGATACTATCTTCTTTTCAGAAATTTCTAAATATTCACAGTATCTTCTCACTTGATTTTTAAGTACACTACTAGAATTTTGTAATAATGAATCATTATCAGCTTCTTCGATTATCTCAATTGTTTGTACTGATAAGTTTATAGCATCTGCAACTGTCTCTCTTTGAAGCTCTTTTGCTTCTCTTGTAGACTTTAGAAAAGTTTGAAAACTATGCATAATTTACAAATATGATATTATTTTAAATATTGATAAAAGTATATAAGAAAAAATTTAAAATTTAAATGAAGATATAGGTGAAAGAATAGATTTACTTAGGTTGTTTTTTCTTTTCTAACATTTTTTCCAAGAAATGAATGTTAGTTCCACCCTTAATAAATTCCTCATTATTAAGAATTTCTTGATGAAGAGGTATATTAGTTTTGATTCCGTTAATTACCATTTCTTCAAGCGCAGCACGCATTTTTTGTAGTGCAGTCTCTCTATCATGTCCACGAACAATTACTTTTGCAATCATCGAATCATAATTTGGTGGTACTGTATAACCAGAGTATATATGGGAGTCAACACGAACTCTTGGACCAGCAGGAGCATGATACATATCTATAGTACCTGGAGAAGGAATCATTTTCTCAGGATCTTCAGCATTAATCCTACATTCAATAGCATGTCCAACTATAGCAATATCTTCTTGCTTCCAGCTTAAGTTACTTCCACCTGCAACTTTAATTTGCTCTTTGATAAGATCTGTAGAAGTAATTGATTCTGTAACTGGATGCTCCACCTGAATCCTTGTATTCATTTCAATGAAATAGAACTCTCCATTCTCATATAAGAACTCAAAAGTACCCGCTCCACGATATTTAAGTATTTTACAAGCATTAACACATTGTTCACCAATACGCTTTCTTTGCTCATCAGTCAAACCAATTGCAGGAGCTTCTTCTATGACTTTTTGGTGTCTTCTTTGAGTAGAGCAGTCCCTCTCAAATAGATACACAGCTTCTCCCCTTCCATCACCAAATACCTGAATTTCAATATGACGAGGGTTTTCTAAGAACTTCTCCATGTATACCATATCATTGTTAAAAGCAATTCTAGCCTCACTTTTTGTTAGAGAGATAGAACTAATTAAATCTTCTTTCTTTCTAACAATACTCATACCACGGCCACCGCCGCCGCCAGCTGCTTTGATAATAACTGGATAACCAATTTGCTCAGCAATCTCTAAATTTTTCTTTTCATCACTACCAAGTGGGCCACCAGATCCAGGAACACAAGGAACACCAGCTTTTTTCATCCACTTAATAGCTTCAACTTTGTCACCCATCACTTCGATACTTTCTGCACGTGGCCCTATAAAGATAAAACCACTCTCTTCAACAGCTTTTGCAAACTTTGCATTTTCTGATAAGAAACCATATCCTGGATGAATAGCATCGGCATTAGTTATTTCTGCAGCTGTGATGATTGCTTGAATATTAAGATAGCTAAGGTTAGGTGCAGCTGGACCTATACAAACTGCTTCATCAGCCAACTTAACATGCATCAGATTAGCATCAGCAGTTGAATAAACAGCTACTGTTTTAATCCCCAACTCTCTACATGCTCTTAATATTCTAAGAGCTATCTCACCTCTATTGGCAATTAATACTTTTTTAATCATTTTGTATTACCTTTAAAAGTTTATACTAGATTTATGAAGTCTTTACTTAAATTACTGATTGTTTATTATTCAATAATAAATAAAGGTTGATCGAATTGTACAGGATCACCATCTTTAGCAATAATTTTAACAATTTTACCAGCTTTCTCAGCTTCAATCTTGTTCATAATTTTCATTGCTTCAATTATACAAAGAACATCGCCTTTTTTAACTTCTTGACCTTCTTTAACATAAGGTGCCGCATCAGGAGAAGACGCACTATAAAAAGTACCAACCATCGGAGATTTAACTTCTTCACCGTTAATTTCTTCTGCTTCTACTTGCTTAGGAGCTGAAGTTGCAGTAGTTGGAGCACTAGCTGCTACTGGTGCTGCTGAAGCAACACTACTTACAGCAGGAGCTGATGATACAACCGTAGCAGCAGTATTATTTTTTGTCATAAAGATGCTTGAGCCACCATCTTTAACTCTAATCTCTTTGATATCACTCGAGTTAAGAATCTCTGCTACTCTATCTATCGCTTTTAATAAATCCATGTTTCTACTCTCCTTTCATATTAATATAGTTAATTGCTTCTATTAGCGCTAATGTATATCCGTTTGGCCCAAACCCAAATATGCATCCATGAGCAATATCTGATAGAAGCGACTTAGTCCTAAACTCTTCTCTATTATATATATTCGACAAATGTATTTCAATAAAAGGCTTCTCTGTAGCCAAAAAAGCATCGCGTATTGCAATGCTTGTATGAGTATATGCAGCTGGGTTTATAATTATTATTTTAGACGCTGATTGTTGGATTTTATCAACGATCTCTCCCTCATGATTACTCTGGAAAAAATCAACAGTTACATTATTATTTTGTGCTATTTTAAGTAACTCATTATTAATATCATCAATAGTCTTATTACCATAAATATGAGGTTGTCTCTTACCTAATAGATTAAGGTTTGGACCATTAATAAGTAAAATATCCATATTAAACATCCTTATAGCTTTTTAAAGCTTTAACACTATAGTGCTTATGCGTTTCTATACAATAACAACTTAGTCGACCACCAAAAACACAACCTGTATCCAAAGCTATAGCACCTTTATCTTTTGTTTCTCCTTTGATAGCTGCCCAATGACCAAAAACTATCTTATATTTATTTTCAAATTTCTTATGCTTGATCTTAAACCATGGTTTAAAACTTTGTGGGATTTGATCAATTGTTGAGCTGAACTTAAGATTTAACTTCCCATTTTTATCTATTGTTCTCATTCTAGTAAAGTAGTTAAGTATACACAACCATCTATCTATACCCTCTAACTCTTTATTCCACTTTTCCATTTCATTATTAAACAGATTAGCTAATAAAAGCCTTCTAGTCGTTATATTTCTTAATACAAACTCTACTTCATTGGCTCTTTTAAGAGCTTTTTTAGGCGACCAAATATGTGGAATTCCCGCATGAACAACAAAAGTATCGTTTACTTTGATTAGAAGACTTTGATTACATAACCACTCTTGAATTTCTCTTAAGTTATTAGCTTTAATAATATCATCGAAAGTATTTTTACTACTTGACGGCAAGTAGTTATAGCTAATAGCCAGAAATAATATCTCATGATTACCTAATACAACTTGCGCTGACTCTCCTAAAGACATTATGAAATCAACTGTCTCAAGAGACTTAGGTCCTTTATTTAAAATATCTCCTGCAAAAATAAGTTTATCTTTATTTTTATTAAACTTTATATCTTGCAACAACAATTGCAACTCATCGTAACAGCCTTGTACGTCACCAATAACATATGTAGCCATTTATCTTACACCTTATTTCAAAAAGTTTGCTAAACTAACAAAATCCTCCACACTTAAATTTTCCGCTCTTAACTTTGTATTTACGGGCAAAGTACTAGGATCTACATTAAGTCCTTTTAATATACCTTTAAGATTATTATGCAGAGTTTTTCTGCGTTGCGCAAAGCTTTGTTTAACAATACTTTCAAAAAAGTGATAATCATTAATAATCAGTTTATTAGTTTTTGGTTTAAGACGTAAAATAGCCGAATCAACTTTAGGCTTAGGATAAAACACTTCAGGAGGAATTTTCATTATCATATTGCAATCAAAATGATACTGTAAAACCACTGATAGCCTCCCATAAGACTTGGAATTTGGTTGAGATATAATTCTCTCTACAACTTCTTTCTGAAGCATAAAATGAGCATCGATAATCTTGTCGCTTTGCTCAATCACTTTGAACAATATTGGTGATGAGATATTATAGGGCAAATTACCGAGAAGTTTTATTTTTTGCTGATGTTCGACTCTAAGGGTATCTAAGTTAAATTTCAAAAAGTCTTCATTAAAAATTTTTGGCTCGCCATATTTTTGACAGTTTTGTAACAAAGTATCAATGACACTAGCATCAAACTCAACTACACTTACATGGTTAGAGTATGTGAGTATATAGCGAGTCAATGCTCCTAAACCAGGGCCTATTTCAAGCACCATGTCATCTTTTTTAATATTCGCTAATTGAACTATCTTTCTTATTATATTTTCATCTTGCAGAAAATTTTGACCTAATGATTTTTTAGCTTTTGTTTTATATTGCATTTTAATAAAGTTCTGGTGTCTTTAAATCACTTTCTAATATTTCAATATAAGCATCATCCTTCATAGAAGTTAACCATGTCTTATATACTTCTTGGGCTTTCTCAGAGAATATTGCTTCCAGTGCTTTCTGTTCTTTAAGCTCCTCTGCCGCATCATGTTCTTTTACTTTAGTATATTTGATAATCATCCAAGTCTTAGAATCTGCCTGAAAAGGTTCAGAAACCTCTCCTTTTTTCATTGATTCTAATTTTGAAAACGCTGCTGGTGGTATGACAGGTGGACTATCTAACCTTGAAACCCATCTAAACCTACCATTCGCATGATCATAATCTTGATTATACTTTAAAGCAACCTTTGTAAAACTTTGACCACTCTCTATAGCAAGCCTAGCTCGATCTAAGGAGCTTTTAGCTCCCTCTTCTGTCATGCTACCATCTAGCTTTATTTCAATAGCATAAACATAATACTTAGTAACTTTTTTACTGAGCATCGGAGCTTTTTCATCAATATTGTCTACATATATCATTTGTAGAGTATGGTTTATTATAAAAGGCTCAGATACTTGATGTTCTTTCAAATCTTTTACATACTCTTTATAAATACTAGGTATTGAATCAAATTTTACCTGTTGGCTAACAATACCGCCATAAGTGGCATTAGGAGCTTGAGAAAATTGCTTAACAACTTCAGAAAAGTCAATATAGCCTTTATTAACAGCAATTGCTAATTTCTTAAATAAATCTATTTTCTTTTGACGTGCTTTTTTTGAATCTGGTAGAGCCACAATCAGATTTTTTAAAGTATAAAGCTTAACAGGAGCCATTTCTTTATCGAATTGCTCTTGATGCTTTTTAATATATTTTTGGATTTCCTCCGGAGAAACATATACTTGTTGTGAAATAGCTTGTTGTTGTAATTGGCTCACCATAAGCTGCTCTCTGATTCTTTTCTTATAGCTATCAAAAGACATGCCTGATGCTTCAATATTTAATTTAAGAGAGTCAACAGAAACGCCATTTTTTGCAGCTATATCTTTTATTGCGGAGTCAAGCTGCTGATTAGAAACCACAATATTATTTCGCTCAGCCAATTGTAACAAAACGCTTTGAGCTATTAATTCTTGCAAAGCTTCCCTTCTAATTTGTAATGAATCAGAATTAAAATTTGCATTTGGATTCATAGCTTCGAGCTTTGCTACCTCTCGATCCAGTTCAAAAGAAGTAATAGGCTTACTATTAACTATCGCTACTGTCTTATTAACCAAATGTCTTTTATCTTCAGACATTTCTGGTGAATCTGCTGGTGCACTTATACTAGAATTAAATGAATTTTGAAACAAACTAGACGAAATATCAGATACCCCTGTGGAAATAATTAACAGCATTATAATAATTGAAGCCAATAACCTCTTCATTATATGCCTTCTCCCCATTCGCCAATTTTATAACCGTTTATCTGTTGCAAGCGTGAAGATAAATCATTCGCTTGACCAATTCCACCAAGACCTTTAAGCTCAAACTCCAGCATATAAGTGCTCGTAAGGTTCGCCAAAGCATTAGGATCGTTAGGATTCTCATTGGTGTAAGCTGTTGCTTGCCACATGGCTCTAAGAGCCCAAGATTTAGCATTGTATTGAAAGCCTGCAAATACATTCGATATCTTCTGCTGTTTAAAGTTATAGTTCCATAACGCTGTAACACCCCAATGATCTGTAATATTTAATATTGTTGATAACGTTATTGTCTCCTGAGGCTGTGGCGTCGCTCCATTATTAATTTGCTCTTGTGTGATAGAATTCCAGTTGTTTTCAATACTGTTATAAGAAATATTGAAAATATTTTCATTCTCATCTTTATATGATAATTGGTAGACTTGATAGTCAAACTTCGATGTTTGTAATCTATAGTTAATTTGTGCTGACAAGTAAATATTCTTCATTACTTGAAACTCAAACGATGACATTACAGGTGAGAACATATCTTTTCCAAATTGATCTTCCATACCCGGATATGGACATTTAGCATCACCTTGGCACAAATTAACTTTTCTATCCTCAAAATATGCCATCTGGCCAATTTTAGCAGAAGCTAAAGTACTTCCATCGTCTTGGCTCGTTGTATAAGTTTCTAATGCATAAGTTAACTGATTAGCATTATTGATTCTATCGTAGCCTGTAAACCTATTTACTTGGAACATCTGCATATATTGTTGATTCTGCATACTTGTATCAAATATTGGAATATCAGTTTGATCTTGATAAGGGATATATGTATAAAATAACCTCGGCTTAATTGTCTGCGTATAAGAACCACTTTCAGTTGTATAATCCCTGTCAAAATAAGCAGCTGCATCTATATTGAAGATAGGTAAAACACTTGTGACTGTACTATTATCAAACTTAATTGTATCAGATGATTTTCTATCAAGCTGGTAATAACGAATAGGCAGCTCTAAGGATGGATTAAAATACCCCCAACCATTGTTAAAGTTACCCTTGATCTTTGGAGCTTCATAAGATCTAAAACCACTCACATTAGTCCCTTTCTCAGGACCTACAGCAGGATTTATTGCCCAAGGTGATTTATAGTAGTATGTATTAAGAGTATCAGCACTGAGAGTTACATAATCAGGAGTGTAGCCATCAGAAGTTACGTTAAACTTTACCTCTGGAAGTTTAGCATAAGGTATATTCGCAAGATCAATAGCCGGGTTAACAACTCCATAATCTAGAACTGTTATACCAGCTGTAACATATTGTTTATAACCATAATTAAGATTGAACTGCCTAGTTAGTAATGTTTTTGTCACTAAATCAACATTTCCTGACGAGAAGTCATTGTAATAATTCTCATCACTCACATACTCATATATTAGATTTGTAGATAGAGCCCCTGCATCGCCTAAGGAGTACTTACCTGAAGTAGTTATATCAAAAGCTCCTCTCATTCTTCCTTCTTTGAAGTCCCATGGAACTAACGACCCTTCAAACTGTCCCTCAAAGTATTTGGTCATGTAACGGAATGTACCATTCTCCATAATACCTCTTTCTGACCAAATAACGTTATTAAGTAAGAAATCATAGTTTGGTGCTAGGTTGAAATAATATGGTACTGAAACCCCTATGCCAGAGTTACTATTTTGAACAAAACCTGGGAATAAGAATCCAGATTTACGTTTATCATTTATCGGGTGTGAGAAATATGGTATATACATCACTGGCACATCATCTATTTTGAAGAAGCCATTTTTAACATATGCCATCTCTGTATTAGTATCGATATCGATATCACTACCAGTTATTTTCCAAGCATTATCATATGGTCCACCAGAAGTAATATAACCATCTGAAAGCATTATATTACCATCTTCCTCTTTCTTAAGAGTTTTCGCATAACCGCGCAAATAACCAGTAAAGTTCTCTTTATTATATATTCTAGTATCAGGTGTCTCACGTGCCATTCTAAAGTAAGCTTCGCCAGTACTATAAGTACCATTAGTCATATCAGAGTCTAGCTCTTTAGTCCTAATTACGATCCCAGTAGATGGTTGTTTAGCAATCACATCACCTGTCATGACCATTGATCTAATTGCACTATTATCACTAGTTAGATTTACTATGGCATTATTCCCATATAATTCTTGATCACACTGAAGAACTTGAACATTACCAGAAGCAATTAATGTACCGTCATTGTCAAATTCTGAATTTTCATAACTAAGATCAGTCTTCTTTGAAGCACATAGTGCTTGAGTAAACTGAGGGTCATTACTATAATAACCTCCTACAAAAGTTTCTGGTTTCTTAACCCACGCTAAATCATCAGCTAAAGCTTTCTCTTTTTCTGCTGCACTAATTTCTTTATCAAAAACGTTCTTCGGCTTTTCTGCTCTTTTGCAGCTCCATTGACCATCTACAATTTCACACTTCCAATCTTCTTTGATAGGATTTTTACTAATAATTCGCGCAGCATGCGCTTGCACTGTAAATGCTACAGTACCTAAACATACTAGTAAATACCTGTGAATCCCCTTTAGCATATTTGACCTTTAAAAGCCTTAATTTTATTGAGTTTTTAAAAATAACCGTGATATTATATCTACATTTACTTAATTTTTCCATTTTTAATTTTAAAGACGGTAACTTCTAAAACAAAGAACTGGACTATTTCAATGAATATAGAAAACTATTTATCAGACATATTCGCTCAAGCATTTGAAAAGCTAGGGTACTCTCAAACTTTTGCTAAAGTTGTAACATCTACTCGTGAAGGCGTGGGTCACTTTCAATGTAATGGCGCTATGCCACTAGCTAAATTTGCTAAGAAAGCTCCTCTAATAATAGCCCAAGAGATAATAGAGCAAATTGATAGAGAAGATATTTTCTCTAAACTTGAAGTAGCTAAGCCTGGATTTATAAACATATCATTATCAGATAAATTTCTGGCTAGTACAACTGACAAATTTCTCAACTCACCTAAATTTGGCGTACAAACTAATGCCCAATCAAAAAAAGTAGTTTTAGACTTTGGAGGTCCAAACGTAGCCAAGCCAATGCACGTTGGACATATTAGATCAGCACTTTTAGGAGATGCGCTACAAAGAATACACAGATTCTATAATGATAATGTAATATCAGATGTTCACCTTGGTGACTGGGGCACACAAATGGGCATGCTAATAGAAGAAATAAAACTAGAATCCCCAGAGCTTGTATACTTTGATGAGAACTATAGCGGTGAATATCCAAAAAGCTCTCCTGTAACAGTTCAAGAACTTGCGGAAATATATCCTAGAGCGTCAAGAAGATGCAAATCAGATATAACTGAAATGGATAAAGCAAGACAAGCAACTTTTGAGCTTCAACAAGGCCGTAAAGGCTACGTAGCTCTATGGCAGCATTTCGTGAGAATATCTATAGAAGCTATTAAAAAAGATTTTGATAGTTTAGATGTCCATTTTGACTTATGGCTTGGTGAAAGTGATGCGAACAAGTTCGTAGATGAAATGATTGACTATTTTAAAACGAATAACTTCATATATGAAGATGAAGGTGCATGGGTCATTGACACCAATAAGGAAGGAATACCTCCTCTTATAGTTATCAAAAAAGATGGTGGTGTGATGTACGGCACAACAGACCTTGCAACACTATGGCAGCGTGCTAAAGATTTAAATCCCGATGAAATAATTTATGTGGTAGATAAAAGACAGTCCCTTCACTTTAAGCAAGTATTTAGTGTGGCCAAGAGAACAAAAGTCGTTAATGAAGAATGTAAACTTAAACACGTTGCATTTGGTACAGTAAATGGTAAGGATGGTCGTCCATTTAAAACACGTGAAGGTGGCGTAATGCACCTTTCAGATCTAATATCTCAAGCAAAAGAGTATGCTCACAAAAGAATGCCTGAGGAGAAGGATGAAAATATCATTAATCAAGTAGCTATGGCAACCATTAAGTTTGGTGATTTGGTTAACAACTACTCTAATGACTATATTTTTGATTTAGAAAAATTCGCCCAATATGAAGGCAAAACAGGTCCATACTTACTATATACAACCGTTAGAGCAAAAGCTATTTTGAGAAAGATCTTCGGCGAGAACTACAACATTAATACTTTAGCTAAAGAATATAGAATAGCAAAAGCAGCTAATGAACATGAAGAAAAACTACAACTACAGTTAATACAATTCCCTATTGCAATATCTCGTGCTTATGAAAACTCCCAACCTCATCATATTTGTGAATATGCATATTCTCTAGCCAATAGCTTTAATAAGTTTTATGTAAACTGCCCTATAATGAATATTGAAGGTGAGCAACTAAAAAAATCAAGAATAGCATTATGTATGGCAACAATAAAAGCCATGACTACAGCAGCAGATTTGTTGGGAATCTCTATTCCTGAAAGAATGTAGAGATAAATATCACTTCATGCTCATTAAACTTAACCTCAATCTCTACTATCAAATTAATTAGAAATAATTGGAAACCAACTTATGTTAAAGATCTTTGAACAGCCTAAGGCTTTTTATACTATCTTTATGTTAGAGATATGGGAGCGATTTGGCTATCAGGCTTTAGTTGCCATTTTAGTTGTTTATTTACAACGTGGTAGCATTCAATTAAGTGAAAGTTCGGCAATTGCGACCTATGCTGCATTTGCAGCACTAGTATATGCTTTTATAGTATTAGGTGGCTATATTGGAGATGCAATTCTTGGGGCGAAAAGAACCATTGTTCTGGGACTTATTGTCTTGTTAAGTGGTTACGTACTTCTAACGATCGGGGATAAGGAATCAACACTATGGGGACTTTCTTTTATATGTGTTGGTACAGGTTTATTTAAATCAAATCCTACAAGCCTGCTATCAAAATGTTATGAAAAAAGCGACTCCGGACAAATCAGCAATGCTTTCACTCTTTTTTATATGGCTATAAATTTAGGCTCACTACTTGGTAGCTTAGCAATTCCAACGATTGCAAAACATTACGGTTACTCTGCGAGTTTTGTAGTTATCTCTATAGCTTTAATTTTTGCTATAGCTACTTTTGTAGGCTTTGGTTTCACAATGAAGCATATCTCTACTCACGCAGGTGCCAAAAAGCTTAGATTAAGTTATTTATTCTGGGTAATAATAGGGGTAATTGCTATGATATATATAGTCAAAGCTCTACTTGCATATCTATTCTTAGCAAAATTAATAGTCATTTTGAGTTTTATTGCTTGTCTACTTATCTATATGTATTTAGCATTTTTATACAAGAAAGATGGCTACTTCTACAAGATGATGCTTGCTTTGATACTAATGTGTGAAGCTATAGTATATAAGATATCATACATACAAATGGCATCATCAATAAACCTCTTTACTATCAAAAACACAGATCATTCAATTTTAGGATTTATAATAGCACCGGAGACATTCCAAGCACTTAATCCTTTCTGGATATTTGTTTTAAGTCCAATCTTAGCGATGTACTATGTACACTCTAATAACACGAAGTTTAGCTTAAATGTATATAGCAAATTCTCTACTGGGTTACTTGTAATAGGCCTGTCTTTCATACTACTGTATGTTTCTAAGTTTACAGCTCATAGTGGTGTAATCTCATCATACTGGCTATTTGGTAGTTATGCACTTCAAGCACTAGGGGAATTGCTAATATCCGCGATTGGGCTATCAATGTTTAGTAGACTTGCTCCAGCTAAAGTTAATGGCTTTATGATTGGAGTGTGGTGGGTATTCTTGGCATTTGCTTCGATTTTGGGTGGATTAGTTGCTCAATTAACTGCGATAAGTAAACAGCAAGTATCTTCAGAAACCCTCACTCTATCTCTAAATACCTATACCAGCCTTTTCTTAATGATTGGAATTGCTATAGTAATTGTTTCATTTATATCTTTTGGTCTTTCACCATTTAAAAAGAAACTTATTAATCAGTAAATTTCACAAACTTTAACCAAATAGCTCAAATAAACACTAATAAAGGCTGTTGAGTTAATGAAAGCCCTTTTTCATATGTTTTAATATTGAGTATTTTTTAGATAAATCTGACTCAAAATCTTACTTTTGTGTTTCATATCAGCATTTTATGCTGATATGAATAC
>NZ_VXKO01000028.1:0-30300 GCF_008711475.1 Francisella sp. SYW-2
AAGAAGATGGTCGCTATTATAGCTGTTATGAGAAAAATTATAGTCATTGCTAATGCTAAAATTAGAGATTTAAGACTGAAAATGCAAATTTCGTAAATAATTTACAACATAGTTGATGACAAAAATGATTTCAAAAGTTATTTGGATTAGCGATATAGAACAGTATTATTTTTATCTGCAAATATATAAACATATCCTGCTTTCTTACAAAAACCTTAGTTTATATTTACCCTAGTCACCTACTATCACTTGGCCATTTCCTCGAAGAAAGAAATCTCTAAAACTGTAACTGTATATTACCTACTAGCTAAATAATCTCCATCAAAAAATGACTCCACATCTGCGACATAATAATCTATTTCTTGATTATCATAAAAATTAGCCTCTGACTTATGATCATCTGCATGAACTAATACAGTTTGCATACCTAAATGTTTAGCAGGTACTAAATTGTGTGATGAATCTTCAAAGAATATTGCATTAGTAAAATCAATATCAAACTTCTCTCGTCCTATCTCAAAATATTTAGTCTTTGGCTTGGAAACTAAGCCGGTATCCTCTATAGTTAAGATACCATCAAAACTATCATCTAAACCTAACTGCTTTAAAACTCTATAAGTATGAAAATTAGAAGCATTAGTAAAAATATAAGTACGATTATTTTCTCTTAAATCATTAATATGTTTATTTAGTTTTTCATTTGGCTTGAAGTGACTAATCTCAATATTATCAATATAATCAAGAAACTCTTTTGGCTCAATATTGTGATAACGCATCATACCAAGCATAGTAGATCCAAACTCATAATATAGTTCATCACGAATTATATTAGCTTTGTCGGTATCTAAGATATTTAGTTTTAATTTGATATAATCACTCATTCTCGCCATCTGTGCATCAAATAAGCCGTTATTATATGGATATAGTGTATTATCCAAGTCAAATATATAGGTTTTCATTTCATTCCTTAAAATTTTCTATAATAAATTAAGCTTTTTAAGTTCATTTTGGACAATATTCGCTGTCTTATCCCAATTAAAATCTTTTGCCCTATTTAGTGATTTACTTACTTTCTCAGCATACATTTTTTTATCATTTACAATCTGGTGCATCTGCTTAATTAACTCATTAGCACAATAAGGATCAAAATATAAACCAGCATCTAATGCTACTTCCTGTAAAACTTCTATTTTAGAGGCTAGAACAGGAGTTCCACAAGCCATAGACTCGACTAAAGGCAAACCAAACCCTTCTTCAAAAGAAGGTAGTATGGTTGCTGTTGCTGATTGATAATATTTAGCTAAAACTTCATCAGCAGCATCTAATCCTATAGTTTGTATCTTTGATAGGCAAATATTATACTTCTGAGCATAATCTCGCAGAGTATGATCCATCTGTCCAGAGAATACTAAGTTATACTCATCATAATAATTAAAATCTTTAAACGCCTTGAATATTATCTCAATATTCTTATGAGTACGTCTATTACCAATATATAAAAAATATTTTTGTTTAACTATAGTCGGGTTGTAATCAAAAGCAAATGATATTCCATTATAAGCAACTGCAATTTTATTACTGTTGATACCTGACCATGCTAGTATTTGATTTTTTGAAAAGTTTGAAACTGTCATAATTTTGACATTTTCTCTCTTAATAATTGGCTTTAGTATTTTTTCAAAATAAAGTTTTTTTATAAAGCTGCTCTCATATTTAGATGTAACCGGTATAAGATCATGTATTGTTATAAGTAGTGCTTTATCTGTTTTCAAAAATATTGATGATGGAACATTCGCAGCAAAAGTATAATATCCCTTAACATCTTTTTTTCTAAGCAAAAAACTTAAATAAAACAAATCTTTTAGAGAAAATGGTTTTATATGCTTGGAAGTAGCGATAAAGTTCTGGGGTAAATATTTGATTATTTCACAAGCATATCTACCTATTCCATGCTTTCCCTTCCAACGAGTATCTATTAATAATTTTGGCATAGCTATTCTTTAGTAATTCTTTTTGCATTTAACGTTTTTCTTAGCTTTTTCATAAAAAGATATATTCTCGCTATGAGGTTAGGAAAGTAAAAAAAAATTTTATAATGTAACTTCACCTTAACTTCATTTTTCTTAGCTTTTTTATAGTAAGACCTATACAAGAGTAATAATTTTTCTTTCATCACATTTTTGTTCTTATAACTATATGCATAGTGACCCACTAATGGTTTTAGTATACTCATGTAGATTAAGCTTGATAAATTAGGGTATTTTTTTAGTAGCTCTACAGTTTGTCTTCCATAAGCATATCTAAAACTATTATACTGGTGAATATTAAACTTGTCAGAAATACTCCCAGAAAGACCACTGTTTCTTTGAAAATAAAAGTACCCAACCTTATTACTGACTATAGCGGTATCAATCCTTTGTAAAATTCTATAAAAAACTTCAATATCTTCAAAAACAATTCCTTCCTTATACCTAATATCTCTAAATATTTCTTTATCCGCAAGCCAACCACAAGAAAAGCCTGGAATCACTCCTTTTAAATACGCTATTATAATCTGTTCTCTAGAGTATATCCTTAAAGTCTCTTTATCATAACTATTATATCTGCACACTGAATTTACACATTTCACATATGCTAAAAAAGAGATCTCCGTATCGCTTTCCATCAGATTTGAGTAAAGGCTCTCAATATAGTCCCTAGAGACCCAATCATCACTATCTATAAAAGAAATATACTGGCCGTTACACACATCTAACCCAGCATTTCTAGCACTAGATAAGCCTCCATTCTCTTTATCCACCAATATTACACGATCATCTCTATTTGCATATTGTTGAGATATTTCTAACGAACCATCACTAGAACCATCATTTACGATAATAATTTCTAAATTCTTATAAGTCTGATTAATAATAGAATCCAAACATCTTATTATATATTTTTCAGTGTTATAAATTGGAATTATTACAGAAACTAAAGGCGCCATCATTACATCACTTTCATTACCAGTACTTTTCTCCATAAATACTCATCAATAACTATAAATTATTCAATTGCTTATTAAACCAATAGCCTAACGCACTATAAAAATTTTTTCTTAAAAATGCCTTATACTTCTGTTTCTTAATCAAAATAACCCACATATATTTTTTTAATAAAATTTTTCGAAAAGATTTTTTCAACTCTACTGATATATCATTGGAATCAAGTATACTCATGTTCAAGTAATCTATATAATTTAAATATTCTTTCTGAGAAATTTTGCTACTTTTTATTCGTTCATTTAATGCTAAATTAAAATACACTTCTTTATCATAGTCATTCCTAAATAATAATAACTTATACCTAGTAGCAAATTGAGATGCAATTTTAATACTCTTAAAATAGCGATCACAAATATCTTTTTCACCAATATCAGTGATACTATTCGGTGTATCCCGATAGTTAACCAAGACTTCTTCTATATTTGAATATCTACCATATCTTGATAGTCTCACCCATAAATTATAGTCTTCAATATACTCCATTCCCTCATCATAAATAAATCCATCACTCTTCTTTAATTTGTCCAGAAATAATTTATTTATCATAGCTGAAGGATGTGCAATAGGAACTCCAAAAATGAGACGAGATATGCATGACATATTATCAGACGGAAATTTTAATATTTTTGTATAACTATCACAAAATATTCTAATCCATGTACCGCATGCTATGATATCTTTGTTCTTCTCTAAGAATAGAACTTGTTTTTCCAACCTAGATTTTAAACAAACATCATCCGCATCCATTCTTGCAATATATTTGCCTCTTGCTAAAGATATACCTTCATTAAGAGAATAGACTAGACCTTTATTCTCTCTAGAAACAACTATAATTCTATTATCTGCTTTTTGAAATTTTTTTATAATTGATAAGCTATTATCAGTTGAACCATCATCTATAATAATAAATTCAAAATTTTTAAATGATTGATTCAAAATACTTTCAACAGATTGAAAAAGATACTTTTCAGCATTATATACTGACATTACAACTGATACCATTATGTCATTCATATTCTTACCCATGAAATAGGACATATATCTCTCTGATTGATTCTATCATCACTAAACCACTTCTTAGGAGCAATAACAATTTTATTACTATTCTGATTTAGCCAAGCTCCCCACCAACTGAAAGAACTATTTGCTATTATATTATGATTACATAGTGACATTATTTGCATATCTTTATAACTATTTTTACCCTTATTTCCTGTAACATATACAGCATTTGTTAATTTTAAGTTTTGCTTACACCACTGAATATCATCTGAAAATACTAGAAATTGAACATTACTAATTTTATTAGATATATATTTAATAGCTTCATTATAATAATTTAAGTCACAAACATTTCCATGTAAAGGATGATTAACATAATCTCCACGTCTTATATGAATAGAAACAAGACTATAACTTTGCTGCAGTCCAGCAATAATATTTTGATTATTACTGTCTAATTTTTTAAATTCAAACAATTTTCTAATGTCTTTTCCAATGCTAACAAAATATTTCTCTGACTGCCAATAACCATTAAGATAACATGATCGAACCGAAAAATAACTTTCAGAGTAACCAAAATCTTTTTGAGTAATATATTTTTTTGAAAAAGTCAAAAATCGCTTATTAAACTTACCTAGATAGTAAGCAATACCAAAAAGTTTTTTCATTATTTTTGTATTTGAAAAGTTACCATCAAATAATTCAAAAACATCAGATAGTTCATAACCATTGTGTAACTTATAACCTTTAAATCCTGTTATATCTATATAAACATCAGATTTTATTTGCGTTTGTAATGCCTTGTAAAATGCATACTGAAACATCTGATTACCTAATCCACCTGTAAGCTTAACTATTATCACAACGATAAATCCAATTATTAAAGGTATTTTTTATATTTAAGAAAAATTTATAAAAAGGTGATATTACACGAACTATCCAAAGCAGTTTAATTATACTTAAATGCACAGAATTTTTATATCCCAACTCTCTAATGTCAGCTAAAGAGGAAACTTTAAATCTCAAAAAAAGAAATATAAAATGCATTTTATATTTCACATTTAGTTTACCAATATCAAATTTATCGAACATAATCATAGTTTCATAAACATTTATATTTCTATCATTTATGCAACCATTTGTAACTCTATATTCTTCACTTATATTGATTGAGATTAATTCTTCTTTCGTATAAATAAAGCTTTTTTTCTGCAAAAGCCTAATATAAAAATCTATATCCACCAGCCATCTCATTCGTTTATCGAAAAAAATATTCAGGCCATTTCTATATAACATAATACTAGGTGCTCCAAGCTGATTACCAAAAAATAAATTTTTTGAATCTTTTTTTACTGGTAATAGTCTCTCATCACTAAGAATATGACTTGACACATATTTTCCTTCTTTATTTACATGATATGATGAACAAAATACTGCATCTATATCATCACAACTCTCAATCAACTCAATAAACCTTTCCAGACCAAAAGAATCTCTAAAACGATCATCATGATGCAATATTTTAATATACTTACCTCTTGCATGCCGAATTGCCTCATTCCAATTCTCAGGAGATCCTTTTGGCACTTGATTTTTAATATAAGTAATATTTAAAACTTTTTTATACTTATCTACAATTAATTCAACAGAGTTTGTTCTTGAGTCATCGCTTATAATAACTTCATAATCCTTAAATGTCTGGCTAACAATGGAGTCCAAACACTTATCCAAATTTTCAGGCTGTTCATAAGTTGGTATGCAAATCGAAACTTTATACATAAATTGAAATTCTTCTTTTACTTTTTAAATATCTCAATATTTTGATTTCTTCATCTATATTCCCATGGCATTTATTTATCCATGATTTATCATAATCAGATATACTCAATTGTCTACTTGTGTCGTAGTATTTGTAATTATCTTTTTTACTCATCGAAAACCCATAAACACTGATACTCTTTGCTTTCGAATAAAGATATATAAAAATTAGAAAAGCACATCCAGACCTTGGTATATATATATCTTGAATATTAACTTCATTATGTAAATTAATAAACTTTCTGTAAACTAATTCATGAAATGAATCACTTATAAACTCAATATTCTTGAAATCTTTTAAATATGGCATATTTACTTGTCTGGTATAAATTCTCGATAAATAAGTAGGCTTTTTTAACAGCTCAATAAGATGCTCATGATTTTTATACTCTAAAGTTGCTCCAACAAACCTAACATCACATTTTGAACCATAATCAACTATATTTTCAATATGATTAATATTAAAGTTTATACGAATAACAGTATCAGCAGCATCTATTTTTTTACCATAACATTTACCAAGTAAATTACTAGATGAACCAACAATAGCAATATTTTTCTCATTAAACTCACGAGCAATATACTTTAGTCTCATCTCACTAATTTTAAATAAATATAATCTGTATAAAAGAAACAATACTTTTATAGGCATTTCGCATAAATATTTAAAAACTTTTAATAAATATACAAAACTAAGATATATATAATTCATTATTATAATTGACCTACATTATTCTATATAAAAAAACACTCTATTTAATAATCTCGGCTATTATAGTGTCGCACTGTCCAAGTTCAGCTAATTTTTTTGAATATTCCTGATTAAGTGTATAGTCTTCTAAAAATGCATACTTTATATGCCCTGAAGGCATTCCTTTTGATAGCCAATATAGATGATTAGCTAAACTATATCTCTGATATTGTTTAATATAGTCAACTTTAAATAATGACTTATCAATTAATTTGCCAAGTGTATACAAGTTAAATAAATATAAATGACAGCTCCAATATGTAAAATCTTGGAATGCTTGATTTTTATATGTTTTAATTAATATATCATCCGAGCTAGGAACTTCAATTATTATTCTCCCACCTATTTTTAACTTTTCATATAATTTATTTAAGATACAAACAGGATCTGGCAAATGCTCTACTACATGAAACATTGTAATATAATCCAAACTATTGTCTGGTACTTCATCAATACTATCAAAGTGATCAAACTGCTTATTCAGAGCATAAGAATACTCTTTATTAATTTCTAAAGAAAATAAGTTTTGTGTAATATTTTCATCTTGTAACTTACTTAAAAACTCTCCTTCTCCACAACCAAAATCTAATACCCTTTTATTTGCCAATTTTAGTGCAAATTGTTCAAATCTTCTCTGTGTATCTATAGAAGATATAGAGTTGAATATTTTTGTTTTCTTATTAGACTTTGCTTGGCCATTTTCTTCATAAAACTTTTCTGTTATATGAGAGAAATCACTCAGATAAACTAACCCACAATCCATACATTCAAGTATCTTTATGCCATCATTATCTCGACATTTTCCGTTTCTATTCTTAGAGTCTTGACTTCCACAAACATAACACTTCATATTTAATAACCTTTTAATACATGCCCAATAAACTCTCTAACAGCCCCATCTCCACCTTTTTTTGACAATTTAAGAATATTTGGAATATTTTTTATTTCTTTAAGTGCTGAACTTGGACACGCTGCCATACCAACACTTGCCAATAACTCTCTACAGTTAATATCATCTCCTATATAAGCAACTTCACTTAATGATATATTTTCTTTTTTACATATTTCTTTCACCACATTCAGTTTACCATGATGTTCTAAACCTTGATACAAATAATCAACTTTTAATTTTTTAGCTCTATTTTCAACTATTTTGGTATTCTCACTAGTAATAATACCCGTCTTTATTCCAGCATCCCTTAATAGTTCAAATCCTTTACCATCATGTGTATTAAACTTTTTAAACTCTTCACCATTAGTTCCGTAATACATCCCAGCATCTGTGAGAGTACCGTCAACATCTGCTAGAAATAGTTTTATAACAGTTTTTGTTCGTTTAGAAAGAACATATTTATACATAAGGTTTTCCGCTATTTCCCAGTCATCCTCTTCATCTATCTCAACTGCCGTAAACTCTTTCATTTCATGTATAGCTACTTTACCACTGAGACGGTTCTTCTCTTTTTTTATATTACCTATAGTATTAATATAAAAAGCTCCATTTTCCATAAATAAACCTGCGAAATCTTGTCGCCTTGGACGCTCCTTATAATTATAATTTAATGGTACAGCATCATTATTCCAAAAAAATCTTTTTGTTCTAACACATGTAAGGAGTGAATCAGCATTCTTACTCTTTAAAATTTTCAATGCGTCATCAAAATCTTTAGGTTGTGTAAACGGAGAAGTAGCTTGTACTAAAAAAAACAAATCTTTATCATTAAATCTTTGCTTAGTAATAAACTCTAACATTACTGATTCTGTACTTGCCATATCATCTGCATTTTTAGGGTCCCTGTCATACATTTCTACTTTAGAAAATCCAAAACTATTAACTGTATATTTTATTTCATCGCAATCAGTAGCTATAACAATCTTGTCAATACTTATAGAATTTTGAAGTGCTTCAATACACCAAAAAACAAGTGGTTTACCACAGAAATCTTTGATATTTTTTAAAGGAATTGACTTGCTGCCACACCTTACAGGAATAAATGCTATGTTCATTGATATTTACTTTCTATATTTTAACTTTTCTCTCTGTAATTTTTCTATTGTAAGTATTTCATCTACCTTATACTGAAGTGCTTCATATGTAGCATCTAAATCCCTACATAGCTTCGATAACCCACATGGCTCTAACGATGCAGCATGATCTGTTCCTTTCCATGTTCTATTTTTTGTAAAGTGTCTTTCAATCCATTTTGCACCTAGCGTATATGCTGCTATGTCAATGGCAATACCATTGTGATGGCCAGAAAAACCTATTTCTGAAACTCTATCTCCATAATTATCATATAACCATTTAATTTCTAACAAAGCCACATCATTAAATGGCACAGGATATCCAGATGTACAAGCATATACCAAAAGCCTTGATCTTGCCTGATCAGTTTTTTCGAAGAAACTAATAATCTCCTCAATTTCTTTTTTTGTTGTCATACCTATAGATAATTGAACTTGTCCACCATACTCATCTCTTAATATTTTCAACAACTCAAAATTATTATTGCATGCAGATGGTACCTTTAAAAATTCTGGTCTAATAGAAATCATCTCCTTCGCACTAGTTACATCCCAAACAGATGTTGAATAAATAATATCTAATGAGTCACAGTATTCTTTCAATTTGCGGTGTTGCTCTTGAGTGAACTCAAGATACTCTCTATGTTCTCCATAAGTACTACCATAAGAATTATATGGAACTGGATGTGACATATTGTATTGTTCTTCTGTTAGTAAGTCTTTATTATTTCTTTTTTGAAACTTCACGTAGCCGGCACCACTTTGTTTTGCTAAGAATATAAGTTCTTTAGCGATTTCAAAACTGCCCATGTGATTACAACCTACTTCTGCAATAACCTTAGGTTTCTCATAACTAAAATCAAATGACATTTCAAATACTCTCTTTATACCAAACTTATCAACAATCCATCATCTATACTATAAATTATATCATACCCATCTATAGTAGAAAGTCTATGAGCTATTGTTATTATAGTTATATCTTTTAACTCTTTTATCACATTTGTTACTTCTTTTTCAGTTTCATTATCAAGAGCTGATGTTGCCTCATCCATCACTAATATTTGTGGATTTTGATACAATGCTCTAGCTATACCAAGTCGTTGGCGTTGACCACCTGAGAGCCTAATACCATTTTCACCAACAAAAGTATCTATCCCTTTATTCAAATTACTAACAAAATCATCAAGTTGAGCCATTTCTAAACATTTCCAAACTTTAGTTTCATCTACGCTTGCCTTTGGTTCACCAAAAGCAATATTCTCTTTAATAGATGTATCATAGAGTATAATTTGTTGTGGAATATATGCAAATAGTCTTTGTACTACCTTAGTACTATTAATTTGCTTATCATCTATATAGATACTACCACTTTGTGCTGTATAGAAACCCATTAACAAATCAACTAAGGTACTTTTACCAGAGCCTGAAGGTCCTATAAAAGCTGTTTTTTTACCTTTTCCTATTGTCACATAAATATTTTTCAAAGCTTGAGTACCATCAGGATAACTATAACTAATATTTTCTAGATGGATATTCTTTTTAAACTTTACATCTGAAACAAAACTATCTTCTATGCTATTTGTATAGTTTTGATATTTTTCTAACTCTTCATATATTACCCTCAGAGCTGGAGCAGAATATTTTATACTGGTAACCGCTTGCATAATCCTATTAAGTGCCGGTAGTAATTGTGTTGCAGCAACCCCAAATACAGATAATAATATAAAAATTGAATTTGTCGACTCACCAAAGGCTATAAGAATTAGTAAAGTAATTAATACAAATGTAATTGCTATAGCTTCTATAAAAAACCTTGGTAAGATTTGAAATATTTGATTAAACTCTAATGACCTATTAAGCATGATTGCTTTTTCACTAAACTCATTCGTGAATACTTTTTCTTTGTTATAGAGTTTTATTTCCTTGATACCTGATAAACCATTCATAGTTGTTTGAGTCATGCTTTTCCAAGCTTCTGCTCTTTGTTTACCATATTTAGTTAAAATTCCTTTTATTTTTAACATAAAGATAAATAAAGAAACTCCCAAAATAAGCAAAGTAAAAAAACTAAATAAAAAGTTGATATATAACAATAAAGCAACTATAAATATACATGAAAATAAATCAGTAGCTAATATTCCTAGAGGATTAATTATTCCTCCAGATAATTGATTAGTTTCCGAGTTTATATTACGTATAAGAGTTGGTGTGCTTCTAGTTAAATGAGATTCATAATCCATCGATATATATAGTTTAAATAGCTTTTTCTGAATACTTAGGACTATAGAGTTTAAAAATTTGGTTTGAAACCAAAATAGTGCCACACCAATTATATTCTTTATCCAAAAAGCTGAAATTAATAAAAGTATACTTATTAGTATTATTTGAAAATGACTAAAGCCACTCAGAAAATGTATATTATCAAACTGATTTGGGTTAACTAAAATACTCACAAAAGGAATAACAGCTCCAACACCTAGTATCGAAGATATTGAGCCTAAAAATAATAGAACAAGGTATAAAAAAAATCTTTTTTTCTGAGTAGAATCTAAAATACCAAAAAAATATTTAAAAAATTGTTTCATTTTACACCACTCTCTATCACTTCATCATAAACTGATTTATAACTTTCGACCATTTTTTCTAGACTAAAGATATCGTCAAATCTAGCTTTAGCATTAGCTCCATAGTCTTTAGCTGTTTGTTCATCTTGCCAAAGCTCTTTGAGCTTTTTGGCTAAATCTTGACTATCATCTGACTTGGCTACTAATCCAGTTTGTTTATCAATATTTACAAAGGTTGTACCTGTACCAATCTCGCAAGTTATCATTGGCTTAGCAAATATACTTGCCTCTAGTAAGACTAATCCAAAAGCTTCTGTCCTTATATTTGAGGGTAACACCAGAGCATAACTTAGCTTTAGTAATGATAGCTTATCCTTATCATCTAATGCACCGACAAATTTTATATTCTGCAGATTATTTTGCTTAACTTTTTGCTCCAGCAGATCTCTTTGATCACCATCACCAACTATAACAAGTGGATAATCTTGCCCTTGCATAGCATCAATCAAGATATCTAAGGCTTTGTAATACCTCAACCCACCAATGTAGATAATGAATTTCTTAAAACCAATATTATTTTTCCAATATAAATAGTTTTCCTCATCAATATTATAATCTGATTTATCCAAACTCATTGGAATAACTTTTTTAGGTACTTTTATTTCTCTAAGAATCTCACTACTCTCAAGATAATTAGGAGATGTTGGTAAAATATATTTTGCGCCATTGAGAAACCTTCTCATTAAAGGTTTATACAATATCATCAACTTTTTTTGCTTGATAATATCTGAGTGATAAGTGACTATATATGGCTTATTTACTCTACAAATAGTCTGCAACAAGTCAGCATATGGATATGGAAAGTGATAGTGAATAATATCAATTTGCTTAGCTAACTCTTTGAATTTCTTAATTGCCGATAATGAAAAAGTTGTTGAAGCTATATTCAAATTTGTTTTAGCAAAATGCAATGTATAAAAATCTTTATATATAGTTCGATTCTCTTTACCCATAGCTAGAATATGTATATCTAAATCATACTTTTTAGCCACAGCAACTGATAGCTCATGTATGAACTTTTCTATACCACCATAAGTCTCAGGATAAAATGATTTAAATACATGTAAGATTTTCATTCTCTAAATATCATTCTCTTTGGCGTAATTCTGCCATCTAACAATATCAACGCATATATCATCGATAGTTTTTTGTGTCTCAAAACCTAGCTCCTGTTTAGCTTTGGCAACACTCGCGGACATCTCTGTAATATCACCCGCTCTTCTAGCTACTATTTGATATGGAATCTTTTTACCTAGTGCTTTCTCATAAGCTGTGACAATCTCTAGTACGCTACATCCATGACCTGAGCCTAGATTATATGCTCGCCAATCTGGCTCAACCTTTGAGATATGCTCAATTGCCAATATATGCCCTATAGCCAAATCTACCACATGGATATAATCTCTGATACAAGTACCATCCCTAGTATCATAGTCACCACCAAAAATGCTAAGTTTAGGCAATTTACCTGACCCCACTTGCCCAACATAAGGCATTAAATTATTAGGAATACCTTGAGGGTCTTCACCAATCAATCCACTACTATGAGCCCCTACAGGATTGAAATATCTGAGACATGTAATATTAAAATTATTATCAGCCTTATACAGATCTGCTAGAATATTCTCTATCATTAGCTTAGTAGCACCATACGGATTAGTTGCACTAAGTTGCATGTCCTCTACAAATGGTGGTGTATTGTTCATGCCATATACAGTTGCTGAAGAACTAAATACGAAATCATAAACTTGGTACTCTTGCATTAACTCAAGCAAATTTAGTGTACTTAATAGATTATTATGATAATAAGCCAAAGGCTTCTGTACACTCTCGCCAACAGCTTTGAGACCTGCAAAGTGAATCACCGCATTTATACTATGCTCTTGAAAGACTTTCTCTAACTTATCTTTGTCTAAAAGATCTATCTGATAAAAATCAAAATCTTTGCCTGTGATTGTCTTGACTCTATCAGCTACAGATAGTTTGCTATTTGAAAGATTATCGATCACAACAACTTGATAGCCTCTATCAAGAAGCTCGACGACCGTGTGACTGCCTATGTAACCTGTACCACCTGTTACTAATACTTTTTTATTCATATCTATACTCTATATAATTGACATTTACTTGATTCACCACTTTGGTATTTACTACTTTCTTCTTAGGCAAAAATATTTCTAATATTTTCATAAAAATGACTCTTACTGTCTCGATAATAATAAGTAAATCAAAAACAAAACTCCATCTTCTAATATATACAAGATCAAGCTTAAGTTTATTCTCAGGAAGAGTTGCATAGCTTGTCAAAACTTGAGCGTATCCTGTAATCCCAGCTTTAACTTTGGTTCTACATAAGAACTCTGGAGTCTCTTTTGCAAACTCATCAATTAACTCTCGTCTTTCTGGGCGTGGCCCCACTATAGACATATCACCTTTTAAGACATTAAAAAACTGCGGTAGCTCATCTAACCACACAGGCCGAATTATCTTACCAACCTTAGTAATTCTATCGTCATCACTACTTGCCCACACGGCACCTGTGTGAGATTCAGCATCTACTTTCATGCTCCGGAACTTTATCAGTTTAAATTTTTTTTCGTTTTTAGAAACTCTTTCTTGAACGAAAAAAGGTGACCTCTTATCTTCTAAAAATATAGCCAAAGCAACTATCAACATAATTGGAGCAGTCAGAATAATAATCACAACACTAAAAATCATATCAAAAATTCTCTTTACTGCTTGAGCTTCAAATGACAAACCAAAATTTTTAACACTCATCGCTAGACTATCACCAAGAGGTATAAGTACAGCTCCCCAAATAGATATTTCATACTTTCGAGGAATAATCACCATCTCAACATTACACTGACTCAAAAGTGATAAATCATTATCACCAAGTTGCTTTAGAGCTTTATCTGAAATAAAAACTTTAGTATAACTTTTGATAATATCAACCAACGTTAAACCATCCATATCTATACATAGGTAGCCATTCACGGTTTCATTAGGCAACTTAGAATGCATTGCTTTATCAAAAAGCCAGTCTTGTTCACCATGACATCCTATAATCAATACACTGTTATAAATAGTATTCCGCATCAGCCTCCTAAAGTAGACACGTAATACAGATAAAGCTATAAACTGAATAATAAAACCAATAAGAATAATACTACGAGGAAAAGCAAAACCTCTCAAAAAAAAGGCTAAAGATGTAATCACTATTGCTATCGTAAATGAACATAATATTACTTTTAGTATATTTCTTGATTTTGAAATCTTCTCACCATTTGTGTATTCAGCAATAAGAAATGTTAGCAGTGCAATAACTACTATAAATGATGCTAAAAAGTTAAAACTACTAAAGTTGCTAATATCATAATCAAAAATATGTAGAGGTATAAAATAGCTCAATAAAACTATTATTACAGAAAAAAAGAGTTCTATAATTTTAAGCTTAAGTATCATACTAGATTTTCTTGAGCTCATCTCTCATCTTATCAATAGTTTGTTTGTAGCTATCTGAGTTAAAAATAGCCGACCCAGCTACAAAAGCATCAACTCCGCAAGCTGCAATCTCTGCAATATTATTAGGGTTAACGCCACCATCTATCTCTAGTAAGATATCTCTACCAGTTGATTTAATCCACTGAGAAACTTCTTTAGCTTTATCTAGCATTGCTGGTATAAATTTTTGACCGCCAAAGCCTGGATTTACTGACATTATCAATATCCTATCAATATGACTTTCAACATATTTTAGACAATCTATTCCTGTAGCTGGATTTAGAGCTAGACCCGCATCAATATCAAAGGACTTGATAAGCTGTAAACTTCTATCTATATGCTCACTAGCTTCTGGATGAAATACAATACTACTAGCACCAGCTTTAGCAAAGCTCTCAATCAAGCTATCTACTGGTTTAACCATAAGATGAACATCCATGCCAGCTGTAATACCATAATCTCTCAAAGCCTTAAGAACCATAGGGCCAAACGTAAGGTTAGGCACATAGTGATTATCCATTACATCAAAATGAATGTTATCAGCTCCTGCTTCCAAAACTGTCTTAACATCATCTCCTAATCTTGCCAGGTCAGCAGATAGTATCGAAGGGTTAACCTGAAATTTTCTCATTGCTAATTATCTAAACATATAAAAATTAAAAATAATTTTAACATAACAATAAAAAATATTTGAGCTAATAAATCTCAAAAACTATAATATCTAGTGCTAATTGCTTTTTATAATAAATAAAGGAAAATAACAAAATGGATCATATTGAAAATGCCAAACAAACATTTGAACTTGAAATACAAGCTTTAGAGAAGTTAAAGGAATCTATTGGTGATGACTTTAAAAAAGCATGCGACATCATTTTGAAAAACAATCAAGGTAGAGTGATTATAACTGGCATGGGAAAATCAGGCCAGATTGGCAAAAAAATTGCGGCCACACTTGCAAGCACAGGAACACCTGCTTTCTTTGTCCATCCTGGCGAAGCTGGTCATGGTGATTTTGGTATGATTACAAACAAAGATGTTGTAGTAGCAATATCTAACTCTGGTAATTCTAGTGAGATTATGGGAATTATGCCGATGATCAAACATCTCAATATACCTATAATTTCTATTACTAGTAATAAAAATTCACTAATGGCTAAAAATAGTGATGTAACACTCAATTTAGGTGTTGATAAAGAGGCTTGCCCCCTTAACCTTGCGCCCACATCTAGTACAACTGCAACATTAGTTCTAGGTGATGCTTTAGCAATTGCTTTACTTAAGGCTAAAAATTTTTCTGCTAGAGATTTTGCTTTTTCTCACCCTAGTGGCGCACTTGGTAGAAAACTAATACTAAAAGTTGAAAACATTATGCGCAAAGGTAATGAAATACCAAAAGTCAAATCTACGGATAACATACGCAAAGCAATATTAGAAATAAGTGATAAAGGAGTCGGCGGCACATTGGTTGTTGATGGTGACAAGCTCTTAGGCATATTTACTGATGGTGATTTAAGAAGAATGTTTGAAGCCGAGAGCTTTAATTCTCAGAGAGCGATTAGTGAAGTTATGAGTCAGAATCCTAAAACAGTTTCAAGTGATGAAATGGCAATTATAGCACTTGAAGAAATGGAAAAGTTTGAGATCACTAGTTTAGCAGTGGTTGACGGTAAAAATAATGTTGAAGGTATAATCACCATGCACGATCTAGTTAAGTTAGGGCTTAGATAACACTAGTTTCTAATAAAAATTTTCTTCAGCCAGTGGTCAGCACTTACATATCTTCCACCACCGTATAAGAATAATGTAAATAACATAATGAAGTATGTAACAGAAAACTCCATACCTCCATTGAGCATTACAGGATCGCCTAGAGCAGTAACATAGTTATATCTATCTGGGAAGTTTTGTGATAACCATACAAATAGATCATTTAGCCTCTGTGTAGATTCTGCAGTTTTATCTGCAATCGCAGGCCATCCATGAGCCCAGTGAACCGCAGCACCAGCAACACCCATTACAAACATCATTGGAATAGAAACAAGTCTAGTAAATAAGCCTAATGCGATACCAACACAGCCGATAACTTCTGCAGAAGTTGCTAAGAATGCCATAACTTCTGGCATAGGCATACCTAGACCACCTTGAGAAGCTGGGGCACCAAACCATGCCACAGTTGTACTAAAACCCTCTATTTTTGATCTAGCCCCTACAAACATAGTCGGTACTAAATAGAGTCTTATACCTAACAAAAGTAAAAAGTCGATAGACTGAAACTTTTGGATAATCTTGTAATATATATCATATATTCTATTTATCATAAATTGCTCCTTATACTGATAAAGTAATCATATTTTGGTTATGCCAAGAGACTAAACTCTTAATCAACCGTTCTTTATATTTATTGTCTATTTGTTGAAAATCTTCTAAATCAAAAGTGCTTACACCTTTTTCTAAAACAGAACTTAGAACTGCAAATTCTAATGGTGTTAATCTTTGATATAAAGTTCTGTGGTTTGTATTGCGATAAAGTGCATACATAATATTTTTATCTATGCTTATTTCCTCATCCAAATCATTTATATCAAAAGGAAGTAGTATAAAAGTTAGTGTTGGATTTTCTTTTATATCTCGAATGTCTTTAAAACTTAGGTTTTTAGTAATTTCTATATTTTCAAAAACTTTAGATTCATCTATTTCTATAGAAAAAAGTAGCCACTCAAACTCTATTAACTTAGATAATTTTTCATTCATTTCTACAGATTTTGAAGATTTTAGTATCTCTGTAGCTATTTGATGAAATGCTGGCTCAGATGATATATTATCCTCAAAAAAAACTTTTAAAATCTTATCTTTAATCTCTTGAGAGGCATGTTTATTAAAGTAAGGAAAAGTATTTTCTAAAACACTAGATACATTACCAACAATAAACTCACGATACATTTGTATCTTTTCATCACTAGCACTACCGTAACGAATAGCATGAGTAAAGTTTTGCATTTTAGTTTTTATAGATTCTGATATATTCATATTTTTCCCTCTATAATACTTGTTATGCTATTTAACTCACTCACCAAATCATCAAGCTTTGGTATAAAATGATCGCGTTCAAGTAACATTGGGTGCCAACCATGTTGCTCCACAGCAAACTTAGCTAGCTCTTTTACTTCCTGTATTACATCTTTACCATGAGTATCTAAAATGAAATCATCTTTTTTATAGTGTCCTGCTATATGGTAATAATTAACGCTACCTTTATTTATACCTTTTATAAATTCATAAGCATCATAGTTGTGATTATGTCCGTTAACATAAACATTATTTATATCAAGAAGCATTTTCGCACCACTTTTCTGTAGAATCTCATTGATAAAATCTAGCTCATTCATATCATTATCATATTGGTAGTAATATGAGATATTTTCTAATGTAAGCGGTCTTTTTATAATCTCTTGAACCTGCTCTATGCGATTGCAAATATAAGAAATATTTTCTTTCTCTCTAGGAACTGGCAAAAGATCATATAAGTACCCTTTTTCATCATCAGAAAAACATAAATGATCACTATATATTTCAATACTATAATCATCTAAGAATGCTCTAATTTCATTCAGAAATTTCTTATTAAGTGGTTGAAAACCTCCTATTGATAAACTCAAGCCATGGGCTATGATAGGATAGATATTGGCAACCTTGTCAAGATAATCTCTCTTAAAACCTCCTAAACCCATCCAGTTTTCTGGAGAAAGCTCTAAAAAATCAATCCCTTCAACTTTTTGTGTTGATAATATTGATTGATGCTCAGATCTTAAGCCTATACCTTGACTCTTACCAATCATTGTCCACAAACCCCATTAGAGCATTTACCCAACTGTGCTATCTCTTTTTTATCTTGCTTACCATAACTTTTACACACCTTTGTACCACAGTTACCATCTCTTGCTCTGACAAGTTTTCCATCTTGCTCATCAGCATCAACATCAACCACACCAAATTTTTTAAGTGAGCCACATTTACCACTTGCACATTTGCCTTCGCCTTGAGCTATTGGACTACTCTCAGATGAATCCTGAACCTGTGCAACTGGTGCTTTTGCTTCTTCTGCTAAAGCAATACCAAACGACATAGAAGCTGTTAAAGCAATTGTTAAAGGTATTTTTTTCATATTAAATTCTCCTATTTAACTCCATTAACTGGGAAACATGCTAAATCTCGACCTTCATAAACAGGTCCTTTATAATACTTTTTAACTATCTTTGTTGACTCGTCTTTAAGTACCAAACCTTTACCTAAGAAATGACTTAAAACTAATGCTTTTGGATTAACTGCTGCAGCAACTTGTCCAATGACTGATGGTTTAGCATGTAAGAAACTACCTGCTGCATCAGCACTTTCATCAATCGGCATTGGCATCATTAGAATATCTGCATTTTTTGCAAATTTAACAAACGCATCTCTAAACTTATCATGATCATTACTACCACCGGCACCTGTTACAACGATAGTACCTTTCTTAGATACAATCTTATATGCCAAAGTTGGAACATCACCTTTAGGAATACCTAACGCCCAAACAGTAAACTCATCATTTGAAAAGACCTTCGTTGGTTCTAATTTTGTATAGTCAATATTTTTCACAGGATCAAGCTTAAACGGGAAACCATCAGTAGCTGTAAGTATTCCATGTAAATATGCAAAAGAACCATGCTCTTCACCAAAAACTCGTTGAAGAAAATCAGTCGCACTAGGGAACAAGCCCGAGCCTGTAGGACCTGAAAATGAGAGATTCTCTGTTCTTTTGGAGAAATATGCTCCTTTTAATATCGCTGGAATATCTGCTGAATGATCAGCATGAAAATGAGTCATATTGATCGAATCTAAATCCTCTAATCTAGCCCCTGATTGACCAAATCTAAGATATGTACCTCCACCAGCATCAATCAAAATCTTAGATTTTCCATCAATCCATATTAGTTCACCTGCTGACGCTCTAGCATCATCTGTAATCGGTCCGCCAGAACCAAGAAGCTGTAGAGTGAAAGATTTATCTAAACACTGTGGATTTGTTTGTGCAACACCTTGTGATACTCCAAAAGCACATATTGAAGCAAACACAAAGTTTAAAGCTCTTTTTTTCATAAACAACCTTATAAATTTATTTTTGTAAGGTTATTATCAACGATTAAAACAAATAATTAAAACTAATATTTTTTATAAAATATATCAATTTTTATTATATAATAATATATAAGATTGAGTCAGATAAAACTAAATTAAGATATTTTAAAACTAAAGAACATTACCCATCAAAACGCTATGATAACCAGCATCAACGTGGATGTTTTCGCCTGTAATACCAGAAGCCATATCAGAACATAAGAATGCAACTGTGTTACCAACTTCCATAATATCTACGTTTTTCTTAAGTGGAGATACTGTAGCATTATAATCTAACATCTTTTTGAAATTAGAAATACCTGAAGCTGCCAAAGTTTTGATCGGACCTGCTGAAACGCAGTTTACATTTATTCCATCTGGACCTAAAGCAAGAGCTGTATATCTCATAGTAGCTTCTAAAGATGCTTTAGCAATACCCATAGTATTATAACTAGGCATAGCTTTTTCAGCTCCAATGTATGTAAGACCTACGATAGAGCCTTTTCTACCTTTCATCATTTCACGGCCTTCTCTAGCTAAAGCTGCAAAAGAATATGCACTAATATCATGAGCTATAGAGAAACCTTCACGAGTTACAGTATCAACGAAATCTCCACCTAACTGATCACGTGGAGCAAATGCGATCGAATGAATAATACCATCTAGACCATCCCAAACTTTACCAAGTTCCACAAATAGATCTTTCATCTCTTGATCAGAGGTTACATCACAAGGCAAAACTGCAGCTGGATTAAACTCATCACTTAATTTTTCAACTCTTTCTTTGAATTGACCAACATAAGTAAACGCAAGTTCTGCACCTTCTCTATGAAGAGCTTTGGCAATACCATAAGCGATTGATTTATTACTTAACAGACCAGTAACAAGTATCTTCTTTCCTGCTAAAAAACCCATTTAATATCTCCTTTAGTAGATTAAATTTAAACTCCGCCTGAACATACATAACCGGCATCGACGATGTAGTATTATCTCAAGCTAATGGATATAATTATATAATAATTTAATAGTATTATAAAACACTAGTTTAATTTAAAGGCGATTATCAATGCATTGGAAAGAAAAAAAAATAGTCTCGGCACCATCTAGCGAAATGGGGTTTGACAAGGCTAAAGCCAGTTGGGATATTATGAAAATATCATCTGAACTTGTCGAAGGATATGAAAGATTAGATAAGATATCTCCGGCTATCAGTATATTTGGTTCAGCAAGAATTTCTGAAGATGATAGGTACTACAAAGATACTGTTGAACTAGCTAAATCTTTGTCAAATCATGGCTTTGCTGTTATCACAGGTGGTGGTCCTGGAATTATGGAAGCAGGAAACAAAGGTGCACAGCAAGGCTCCTGCTCCAGTGTTGGTCTTAACATAACGTTACCGCATGAGCAAAAACCTAACAGCTATCAAGATGTCTTTTTGATTTATAGATATTTTTTTACGCGTAAGGCGATGTTTATCAAACACTCTATGTCATATATAGTTATGCCTGGTGGCTTTGGTACTCTAGATGAGCTTTTTGATATTACAACCCTGATACAAACAGGTAAAAAAGTCAAAATGCCAATTATACTCTATGGTAAAGATTTCTGGGGCGGATTAATGGAGTGGATAAAAACCACCTTGGTTCAAAAAGGCGTAGTTAGTAAAGAAGAAGTTAACCTTCTAACCCTTGTAGATAGTATTGATGAAGTATTAGAAGTAGTAGCTGAACATTATATGCATACCTATAGTTCAAAAGCACACTCAAAAATTGTATTTTAAAGGTTTTAAATATGGATGTAAGTACTATTTCAACAACATTAATCAACAATTCACTACCCATTATTACTGCCTTTACAGTTTTGATTCATATTTTTTGTGGTTTAGGGATAGCTAAAGATATCCCCAGAGTCTTAGACAGAAGAATAACCACAATACTTTTACCAAAAAATATTTGGATACTTGTTGGATTAGTCTTTGGTATATGGGGCTTGCTTATATACTGGTTATTTCATCACTCAACTATATCAAGAGGTTAAAATAAACCATGAGCAATAATAATTTATGGGAACCAAAATCATATAACTCAATAGGTAAGTTTGTCACAGAATATGGCAACGAAATTGTTGAGCTTCTAGGCCCTCAAAAAGATGAGAAAATTTTAGATATTGGATGCGGTACGGGTGAGCTTACCAATAAAATAAAATTACAAGGAGCTAGCATAGTTGGTATTGATGTTTCAAATCAGATGTTAAATCAAGCTAAGAAAAATTATCCAAATATAGAGTTCATAGAAGCAGATGCTCAACAAAATTTACCTTTTAACTCAGAGAGTTTTAATGCTGTTTTTTCAAATGCCGCATTACATTGGATGCTAAATCCAACAGCTGTCATAAAAAATGTAAATAAAATTTTGAAGAAAAATGGCAGATTTGTTTTGGAGATGGGCGGTAAAGGAAATATAAAAAATCTATTAGCAAGTTTAGATAAAGCATCTCAAAAATATGCTATCCAAGACTATGCTCTTGAAAATTTTTACCCAAGTATTTCGGAGTATACTTCTCTACTTGAAAGTAATGGCTTTTTAGTCAAATATGCCATCTTATTTGAAAGACCTACTCTACTAGAAGGCTCTGATGGCTTTAGAAACTGGGCTATGACTTTTAGAAAGAATTTATTAGATAAAGTAACTAATACTGATGAATTCTTAGAATATGCTGAAAGAATTGCTAAACCATATCTGTCTAAAAACAATAATTGGTATGCAGATTATGTCCGATTAAGAATTATTGCCTATAAGACACAATAGCTAACAGACTTCTTCTCCACCAAAAACTTCTTTTCTCAAATTCTCAATATCTTTTCTAATAATATCTTCAACTACCTCTTTAGTCAGGGTATGATCTATTCCTTTGATTAGATTGACACTTCCCCAAGTACTCTCAAAAAATTTATTATCAACAACGTTATCGTTCTCAGCTAAAGTAACCTTTATTGCTTCATGGAATTTCCCAAGTTTGCCATTAAACAATAGTAATAAGTATGCTCCTAACATCTTTCTAATCTTGATCTTACCAAGAACTCTCATTGTTTTATGATGAATAAAAAATGGTGTAATTAAGTGTAGCCTTTGATATAAGGCTTCATCAATTAAAGATGAAATCCCAGCAGACATTGATATCGCGTAGATAAGATCGTAATTATCAGCACTAACTTTATACTTATTGATAATTCTTTTAAGCTTACGCTTTACAAATACTGGTCGACCTAAAGCCACAGTTGTTACTTTAATTTTGATACCATCAATATCAATATGCTCAACACTATCGCCTTTACTATAGTATCCCCTAATTACTAGTATATTTAACTTGTCTTTATTCATTAATCGATAAGCTCTATTTGATAACCATCTGGATCTTTTATAAATGCTATAACTTGCGTACCACCTTTTACAGGACCTGCTTCACGAGTTACAACCCCGCCCTTTTCCTTGACATCTTCACATGCCTTATAGACATCATCCACCTGCATACACAAATGACCAAAAGCATTACCATGATCATAATCATGATCGCCCCAGTTATATGTCAGCTCCAATACAGTATGATCCGAAACATCCCCATAACCAAGAAATGCTAAAGTATACTTATACTCTGAGTTATCCATCCTTTTTTGAACAGTCATACCTAATATTTTTGTATAAAAATCTATAGATCTATCTAAATCTTTAACTCTCAACATCACATGAGCAAAACGCATTTTAACTCCTTTATAAAGTTTATTTGTTATTGATAAACTATTTTGCTATATTATAGCAGATTTTTGATCTCCTGTTCGTAACTATCCAGGGTTAACAAAACTAAAGGAATATAAATGACAAATTTCAATCTTTTAATACTATTTACTTTTGTAGACTTCTTTGTCTTGTTTCTAGCTTATAAGCTTTTTGGCAAAAAAGGATTACATGTATTTATAGTTATTAGTGTTATTGCTGCAAATATCCAAGTTAACAAAGGCGTTGCTTACGATATTGCTGGTTTTCATATTGTTGCAACACTCGGTAATGTAATGTTTGGTGGCATATTTACAGCAAATGACTTGCTTAACGAGAAATATGGTCGGCAAGAAGCACGCAAAGCTGTCCTAAAATCGATCTTTTTCGGTCTATCATTCGTGCTTTTGATGTTTATCTCAACGCTATTCAAAAGCTTAAATGATGATTTCTATAATGATATAAATAACTCTTTAAATTTACTTTTCTCAATAAATGGTGGCGCTTTAAAAGCTGTAATTATCGGAAACCTAGTTTATCTTGTATCTCAACTATTTGATGTACTTATATACTCTAAGATAAAAAACTTTAGTTCTGATATAAAATGGTTATGGCTAAGAAACACTGGTTCAACTTTGATATCACAGATTCTTGATACTACGCTTATAACTTATGGATTTGCATTTGCTGGGATTATCCCAATGGAATATGTTTTTGAAGTTATAATTTCAACATTAGTTATTAAATATATAATTGCGCTTATAAATGCTCCTCTTTTCTATATTTTAGCATTTACAAAGCCTAGAGAATCATAACTATAAGTATAATAATCATAATCACTAAATAAGCCCTATTTTGTATTTTTTGAGAGACTCTACCTGATAAATTAACTCCCATTGATACCCCCATGAATGATCCAACTATCAAACTAATCGCTACCGGTAGATATACAAATCCTAAGCAATAATCAGGTAGATTTGATAACCCATAACCAGCTACAATATATGAGATAGCTCCAAAAAGTGCTAAAAAAGGTACTATTGATGATGCAATTGCAGCTGCTGTTGTGAGTCTATAGTTACGGCTTCTTAAAAAAGGAACAATAATTATACTTCCTCCAATACCCAATACAACTGAAACAAAACCTGTAAAAATTCCATAAATATACAGCAATATCGGCAAAGGTTTATCTACATTAGTATCATATTCATCAGCTGTGGATTTCGCACTATTTAGCATTTTTAAGACTAGCTTAATAACTGTATATATCAAAAATATTATAAACAAAGATTCTAATAGACTGCTAGAAAGATAACTTGCCATAGTAGCTCCTAAAACTGTACCAATTATTAACCCCATCTTTAGCTTTAAGGCAATACTCCAGATTATATTGTTAGCTTTATAGTGAGCATATGTTGTTTTTATAGAGGTAAAAAACATAACAAATAAAGATGTTGCAACAGCAATATGCATAGAATTAGATACAAATAATGATTCATGAATAGAGATAAATGTTACAATTGCTGGAACAATAATTAAGCCTCCTCCAAAGCCAAACATACCTGCTAACACACCCACCAAAACACCAATTAATACAAAGCTTAAAACTATAACAAACATATTCAACACCCAACCTATTAAACAAGATCTATATCAAGAGACTATTTAGATAAAAATAAGACTGAGAGAGTTACTTTTTAGTAATTTTTTCAAGCAACAAAGTATCGCCGTCGATATTTTCTGTAACCAAACCTACACCTTTGCAATAAATCTCATAATCTATTATATGTTGACAGCTCTTACTACTATCATCCTTATTCTTATAACAATTATTAACATTATTATCCATACGTATACAATTTTTATAAGTATTATCATTTATTACTATTTTTGGAATTACTTTAGTAAATACCGAAGTCCCTTGATTATCAGATATTTCATCAGAATAATTTACAACTTCAGTCTTATTAAGAATAATTTCTTTAGGAAAAAGCTCTTGTGGTTTACTATCAATATTTTCTATTGTGCCATCAGGTTTACCACTTTTAATAGATGAGAAATAAACTACACCATCTTTAATTTCATATACTGACTCGTTAGCTAAATAAGGTTTATCACTACCCATTTTAGTTACCGTCTCATAAACACATTTTGTCTTAGACTCATTACAATTTTTAACAGTTAGATCAAATGCTGGAGTAAGTTTAGTAGGCTTATCTAAACGATTGTAAACATAAGTATAAGTAGCTCCAACATCTGTTGTAATATAATCACTGCCTTTCAATGCTTCTTCATTTGCATAGGCTGTTGATAAAGCCAAAAAACAAAAAGCTAATACAGCTAACTCTCTTTTCATTGTTAACTTTCCTTTTTGCCATTTTTAGTTATTGAATGTAAAGATTGAACAATATCTTTTTGACCCAAAACATATTCTCCCTTGTAATTAAACATGCTGTATTTACGATATACCTCTCCAATACCTTCACAGTAAATAATCTTAGACTTGTATATTGTATCTTTGTCAGGATGATCTCTAAAATCAACAACATTATTTAATTCGAGTTGCACACAATTTTTGTAGAGATTATCATTAACACTAATTTCAGGAATCAATTTAGTATATTTTGATGTTTCTTTAATAGTATAGTTATCATAAGTTTCTATGCTAGTTTCAGCTTTGTTTAACTCTATTTTTTGAGGAAATAAAGGAGTATCTTGAAGTTCAGAATCTCCAAGCTTCACTGTCCGAATAGCGCCATCATTATCTTTAATTTTCATGGTATTCGTTTGAAAAACTGCACCATTCTTAATGACATAGGTATACTCACTATATCCATTTGCCTTACCTTCTTTATCGTAGTTTCTTAGCTGATAAGTACACTCTGTTTTGTTTTCATTACAATTTTCAACAACTGTTTCAAATTTTTGATCAGGAGTGTTTGGCGATATATAAGTATAGATAGTTCCCGTATCTGTTGATATTAAATCAGAGCCCTTTAAAGATGTTTGATTTTGATCTGCTGCTAATGCTAGTAGAGGTAAAAAACTTAGAGTAAATATAACTTTCTTATTCATTTATCTTCCTTTGTTTGTTAATTTTAGCCCCCACCACTAAACAAACTACAGAAGAATAAAGTCTAAATCAAGCCTAGCTTTAATAAACCATAGTATACACCATCATTATAGTTTGCTTTAGTTATTAGACTTGCTTTTTCTTTTAATTGAGGGGAAGCATTATCCATAGCAACAGCCACATCAACTCGATCAAACATTTCTAGATCATTATTACCATCACCAAATGCGTATGTCTCATATCCTTCAAGATCTAGATATTCTACAACCTTATTTATACCATCTGCTTTAGTATGTCCTGCTAAATAACAGTCAACATAACCATTTTCATTATGCGGAGCTATCACACACTCATCTCCTAACGTATGTTCTAAAGCTACAGTATCAACATTTCTACCCAAAACTAAAGCATTGTAAATTGTTACGTTATATAAGTTATGTGTTGTGATAATCTTATCTTTACTTACTATCACATTATCATAAAAGTAACTAAGATCTTCTGATTCAAGGTTGTTCACATACGCAAATTCACCTTCAAAAAGCCAATCATGATTATGTTTTTCACAAAACTCTAAAACATTATCAATCGCACTTTGTGGAAATAGCTTCTCATAAACAAGTTTATCACCAACACTAACTACAGAACCATTAGCTGTAACATAACCATCCATAGGCAAATCAAGGACTGCTGAAGGAATGAAACTCGGCGATCTACCCGTAGCTATAAAAGTCTTATAACCTTGCTTTCTTAATTTTTTGATTGCTTGGATATTTTTATCTGAGACAAAAAGCTCTCCTTTATGTTCGTATACTAGAGTGCCATCAATATCAAAAAAAAATGCTTTCTTCATTCTCTAACTAACTTAATTTTCATTAATATTGATAATAATAAATTACTAAAAGCTAAAAGGATATAGCTATTGCAAAGAAAAGATTATAATTATCTTAAAGGTGTTAAAAGTGACTATTCACCATCAACTATATTTCTTGAATCGTGACCTATGCTTCTTGTCACATCTCTTGCTGCATGTCCTATTGAGTCACCCATATCTTTAAAGTTACTTTTAATTGATGCATTACTGCTAGCACTTGAAGTATCCTGCTCATTTGAGCATGAACCTAATAAAACAATTGATATTACACACACTATTGTTTTTAAGTACTTCATTTGAAACACTCCTTATTTTTTAAAAAATAAACATTGCATCACCATAACTAAAAAATCTATATTTTTCAGCTATAGCATGCTCATATGCTTTCATAATCTTTTCTTTATCCGCAAATGCACTGACTAGCATAATTAGAGTAGACTTAGGCAAGTGAAAATTAGTAATCATTGCATCAACCACATTAAACTTTTTACCTGGATATAAGAAAATATCAGTCTCACCTTGGTAAGGTTGAATTTCTCCACTTTGACCTGCTGTTTCAAGTGAGCGTACAGAAGTTGTACCAATAGCTATTACTCTACCACCATTAGCTTTAGTTTGATGAATTTTCTCACAAACATCTTCAGATACAGATATTACTTCGGCATGCATCTTATGATTATTAACATCATCGACTTGAACAGGTTTAAAAGTTCCTGATCCAACATGTAAAGTGATATAAGCTATATCAGTACCCTTAGCTTTTATTTGTTGCATTAGCTCTTCTGAAAAGTGTAAGCCGGCCGTAGGTGCGGCTACTGAGCCTAAATCTTTTGCATAAACTGTTTGATATCGTTCAGCATCAAATTCTTCATCATCTCGCTTCATATACGGAGGTAAAGGAATATGCCCAAACTCTTCCATCAATTGATAGATATCTTTACTACCCTGCAGCTCAAGTAGATACATACCGCCATCTTTTTCTAATATTTTTGCTAAAGTATCTTGGACATATATTTCACTACCAATAGTTGGTGAGCGATTTGCTTTAATATGTGTTTCAAAAATTTTGGGCGTTTTAACCCTTTCTATAAGATATTCAAGCTTTGCTCCTGTGATTTTTTCACCATATAGTCTAGCAAGCATTACCTTACTATTATTATAGATAAGCAGATCTTCAGGATTGATAAAATCAATAAAATCAGTAAATTTATGATCTATGATCTCACCTGTTTGCTTATTCAACTTTAACAACCTACTAGCATCACGATTTTCTAAAGGATAACTAGCAATTAACTCTTCTGGTAACTTATAATCAAAATCGTCTGTTTTCATTTAATAAATTTATTTAAAAAAATCTTTTGAGCAAAATATTATCATATCTTAGATAATAGATATAACAATTTAGGCCATTATCATCCTAATATGCTATTATCCATATATAACAATTTAAATACAAATATTTATGTTATTTTCAGACTTAAACTTAAGCCAAAACATCATAGAAATATTAGAAAATAAAAATATCAAAACACCTACAAACTCTCAGATTTTAAGTTTTGAAAAAGTCTCAAATGGAGAAAATATCTGGCTAAAGTCACCAACTGGTAGCGGTAAAACACTTGCTTATATTTTGCCAATTATAAATAAACTATTAATAGATAAAAAACCTCTTACACAAGTTGTTTTTTTCACACCTACTCATGAGTTAGCCATTCAAATTAGTAATTTTATAAATGAGACATTCTCAAGTATAGGCATTAAATCACTAGCACTAATTGGCAAAGCATCGATAGAAAGACAAAAAGAAAAATTAAAGAAAAAACCAAATATTGTAGTTGGCTCTGTTGGGAGGATTCTAGAACTTATCGATCAAAAAAAACTAAAGGCTGCTTATCTACAATACTGTATCATTGATGAAGCGGATCGTATGCTTGAAGATGACAGCTTAAAGCTTTTAAAACAAATCATCTCTAAAACCACAAATCTACAATATATATTAGGCTCTGCTACTATCAAAAACCACGCCTTTGATATTGCGATTAGTTTTATCGAAAATTTAGAGCTTATTGATAACTCCAAAGAAAAAGAAACTATAGAACATAGCTATATCACAGCTGATGGTAATCGTAAAACCGATACATTACGAAAGTTACTAAACAAAATATCTTCTTCCAAATCTATAGTATTTCTACATAGAAACAATGATGTTGATTTCGTCACAAAAAAAATAGATAAACTAGAATGTGGGGTTGGCTCTATTCATGGTGAACAAAATAAAATTGATAGAGCTAATACCATCAAAAAATTCAAAAGTGGACAAATCAAAGTTTTAGTTGCCTCTGATGTTGCAGCTAGAGGACTTGATATTAATGATGTTGATTTTGTAATAAATTATGATATCCCAGCCAAAGCAGAAGATTACCAACATCGAGCAGGTAGAACAGGTCGTATGGGTAAGTCCGGCAATAGTATTCTAATTATTAAAGAAACTGAATTCTCTTATGTTGAAAAACTACAAAAGAAGTTAGGAATTGATCTCTGTACACGATAATTTTTTCATATTTTAAGTTCCTTAGTAGTTTTATTGAATATTTTGAGACACAAGGAGAAATCATTGCTATAAAATCCAATTTTTTGAATAGCATTTACAATCATGTCTAG
>NZ_VXKO01000029.1:0-27200 GCF_008711475.1 Francisella sp. SYW-2
GCATATCTTTGTATTAGATTGTTATACTCACCAAAGTTTTGATTAGCCTTATAATATGCAAAATAATAATCCTCTCTAAGATTAATCATCATTGGAGGTTCAAAGACATTGATAACAAGATGATTAACAGTAGTCTCAATATCATTGATAGTTTCAGTTTTACCTTGTTTGACTTCTATCTTTTGCCAATCCGTTGGTTTCAAAGATAAAGTATTTTGGTGATGTTTGAAGCCATCTATTACATCTTCAGCTTTTTCACCATTTACACCAACTATCAGACTTTGGAAACGATTATTTGAGATATTCAAAGTGTTTAATTTCAAACATATTGCCTCAATATCATCAGTTAGTTTGATTTCATAATATTTATCTTGTGTAAACTCAACAGCTATTGGAGTACCAATATCATCACCATTTTTGAAACTTTTTGCTTCAATATAGCTATTAGATAATAATGGTGTCAAGACAGAATCTTGAATATAATCAACGATCTTATCTTTATCTTTTAAGATTTTCTTGTCATCCTCAGCAACTTCCTCATCAGTACAATATTTATCCATGATATAGATTCTAAGTACTTCATTAGTAGGTTTTTGTGGATCTTTAACATTACTCTCATCACTAACAACACTATACATACCATAGACTAATTGCTCAGCAGTATTTACAGATACTTTATTAGCTGTGATATGTATTCCCTGTGGAGCATGTTTAACCAACTTATTAGCTGTGATAGCCATAGCACCACCAGCTAGAGTTAAGCCTTTGGTTATATTCTGCTCTAGCTCATGTTCTTCAAAAGTCAAATTACCATCAACATTGGTATCTTTTTGATTATGATAAAGAGTATTAATAGCTTCATTAGCACTTATATTTATCTCTTTAGCTTGAGTCTCTTCGAATATATCATTTTCAACAGTTAGATTTCTTTCTACTTCATTGAACTGTAGATTATGTTCATCATCAGTTGTGTGAGTTTCTTCTGTATTTAGATAAATATCTTTAGTTACTTTATTGGTATATTTATCAATAATATTTGCAGCGGTAGTATCAATTGCAATATTATCTTGGACATGAGTAGTTAAGCTACTAGTCTTAGCAAATATTTCTTGATGATATTCATCAGCATTGATTGCCTCTAATAAATGATATGGATTATCCTGAGAATGTAGCCTCTGTGCTACCATAGCATACACAGGAGAGATACTTTGGTATTTGGCATCTACATTATTGCGATTACCATACACAGTTGCTTTATAGTTAGGGTGTAGCTCATAGAAGTTACCTTGAGATTGTAACGACATCCCTGACTTTTTGCCCTTATGGATATCTCGATAGCTCTCATCACCCAGTCGCAGAGCAGCAGAGCGGCTAGCACCACGATAGCCTTGAGATTCTAATACCACAGAGTTGGTAGCTTTAGGATTAGCAATATTATGCTTAAAAGCACCAGTATTAATAAAGTTAAGCGAGTTATGCTTATTATCAGCTAAGCGATAATCTTGCTCGTATCCTTTTCTGTTATGGGCTGGTCTAGCTTCGGTATTACGTGTACCAAGAATAGTAGGGTCTTGTAACTCCATGATTAGAGTAGGGGAGTTCTGCACAAGAGGGAAGCTATGTTTCTGATCGGGAGTATGATTTAGATGAATTTTGGCAACATCATTGATAACCTCATCCTCATCAATTTGGGTATAGTACTCAGGTATAGATAGTTGATACTTACCTGTATCGTTAAGAGTAGTAGCATCTTCTGTATCATCAGAATACCCTTTGACTGCAAAACCTTCTTTGACAAATTTAGATAGATTGTATTGATCTAATATACCTGTAGCCAAGTTTTGGACATTATTAGCCACAGCAATAGCAGAATATTCACAAGTAGCTAATTTATTGAACTCTTGACTATCTGTAGTGATACTTACATCTGCTTGTACTATCGACCAGTCTTTGGTATCTATAGGTAGTTTTTTACTATCGATATGTATAGTATCACCAACAGCTACAATACCAACACCATCTAAAGCCAAGATATTTTTATAAGTTTGAAAATGATTAGCTAAACTTTCTGCATAAAAGTTAGTTAAATCAGAAGTACTACCAATAAATGGCGACTGGATAATACCATTTTTAACTTCGACATATTTCTTATAGCCACCATCTGCTTGATGACGATTAAATCCAAGAGCCAAAACATTATGATTATCATCAATAACAATATTTTCAGCTACATAAGCCACAGGTTTAGTATCGATAGTAGCTTTTTGTTTATCAAGAACATCTACATTAATAGCATCTTTATTAGCAAAGGTATTACAGAATTTAAGCTGAGCATCTTCTCTTAAATCTCTATAGAATACAATCCCGTACTGGTTACATATATTAGTTAGATAATTAAAGGTAGATAGATTATTATTTTGTAAGACATTATCAACAAAGATACTATTATCACTCTCAAAATCAGCTGTTATTTCATAGTTTTTTAAGACTTTTTCTAAAACATCATTTATCCTGCCATCAGGATATTTGATTAGAGATTTATCTTCTTTGAGAAAAACTTCACTAGATACAAAAGCTATATATGTAGGATTATTACCACCAAAAGCCCAGCTCTGAGAATCAATGTCCGTACTAGTAACTATAGCTTTAAAAGATATGTTATCTAACTTAAATTCGATTTCATCACCGACATTAGCTTTACTATCAATATAGGCACTACCTGAAATACCGGTATACAAGCCTTGACTAAACTTAATATCAAATAGACGCACTACTTGACCATTGAGGGCGAAGTTTATCATCGTGGAAATCAGCGTATAATTTTTAAAAGTATATATGTTTTAATTTATACTTATCTGAATTATTAATCAAATATTTTGGTTAATTGTAGTTTAATTTTTTATATTGAGTCTGACGTACTAAGAAACTTTAGATTAACTATTTATATTCAGTTTATCTGTGGTAATGTTTATTTGCTTACTATTTTGTAGAGTTGTATCAGCTATTTGAGAATCTAACTCTTTTATGATTGTTTTCTTGTTTTTTGCAGATATATTTAATGTTTGATTACATTCAATATTATGATTTTGGGTTTTTTGATGAATTGATTCTGCCTTAATGCTTATTCCGTTGATTATCCATTTACCAATATTAGCCATTGTTGAAATAACTTGAGATACCAAATTGATTTTATTTGTCTGTAGATTAATACTTTGAGGATCAATTTTGATATAACTTTCATCTAGTCCAGCTTTTACTATACCTTTTAAATTATATTCTTTAGGCTCTAAACTATAACTTTTAATAACAAAAGTTATATATAGTTGACTATCATGCTCTATACAAAGGACGATATCACCAACTTTAGGTACAATTATACAAGAAGCAGCTAACTCAGCTTCTTGGGAATTTTCTTTTTTATCTTTAAGAGTGAATATATCATTTTTAATGCTAGTTATTTCATATATATTATGGGCATTATTTTCATTAGACAAAGTTATTACATTTTTTTTAAATTCTTCTTTTTGATAGGACATAGTCTTAATACTTAAAAATAATCTACACTAGTTTTGATTAATTGTATGTCTGCAAAAATATAATGTAAATCTTTAGGTTTGATTATAAAAGATAAAATGATGCTGTGAAAATACTTGTAAAAAAAATTCAAAAGGCTAGAAAAGGAAAAATAATTTGTCTACAATCGAATTATAGCATTGAGGATTTTTATCTTTACTCTAATGCTATGTGAAAAATAAATTAAACCAGGAGATAAATTAAAATGCCAGTTTATGTAAAAATTGATTCAGGAAATTTTGGTACAATTACTCAAAAAACAGGATCAAAAGATGTTGCAGGACGTAATAGTAATACTACAAGCCCTTTGACTGAAGACTATTGTTTAACTTTTGACTGGGGTTATGAGTTTCATCAACCTCATAATGATAGCTTTGGTGCTGCAGATCATTCGCAAGCAGCTCTAGAATCAATAGTATGGGTTAAAGTTCCTATGTACCACAGTATCCCAGCGCTATTGTTAAACGTAATGGCAGGTAAAGATAACATCAAAGAAATGGATGTTGTTGAGGTCGATAGGGCTGCAACAGGTGGTTCAAATAAAACCACAATGATGTCTACTTTCAAAGATGGTATCGTTACAGATCTTAAATTAGAACAAGGTGATCAAAGAAATCCAGATGAAAAAGGTCGTGGTCACATTATTGTAAAAATGAAGTTCCAAGATATCACTTACGATGATAAAGTGATTAATGTTAGTGGTCACCTAGACACTACAAACGCTAGCTAATTTAAATCTTTTATTTTATATTTTTCTTGATGATAACTATTTATAAAATTGTTATCATTTGTTTAATTATATAAATAGAGCTTTTACGAAAAAAAATGGTTTTAAATGTAAAAAAGTTAGGAAGAGAACATAGTTATGGGTAAGTCTCTTAAAATAATTTCTAACGCGAAAACTCATGTAGGGAACAAACGAGCTGTTAATCAAGATGCTTTTTTGGCTCAACCAGAAATTGGAGTATGGATAGTTGCCGATGGAATGGGAGGGCATCATAATGGTGAGTATGCTAGTGGACTTGTAACTCAAAAAATTATGTTACCTGACAATATAGTGGGTTTTGATCAAACCGTTGATTTCATAAAAGCTTTTATCAGAAAAAAGAACACAGAACTTTTTTATTATGCAAAAAAAGTTGGAAGCTCTGTGAAATGTGGTACTACTATTGTTGCTCTTATAATGAGAGGCAATAAAGTTGCGATATTATGGGTTGGAGATAGTAGAATATACCGATTTGACCCTGAGTTTAACCAGTTGTCTCAAGTTACTATCGATCATACAGTCTTTAATTCCTTAAAACAGAAGGGACTTGTTGATGAATTTCATCCTATGGCAGAGCAATATAAGGAAGCTCTTGCTAGAGTCGTTGGCGGAGAAGAAGATGTTGTTGTTGATGAGCACAGGTTAGTCCTCAAAAAAAGCGAAAGGTTTCTTCTTTGTTCAGATGGTATAAATAAAGAGTTAACTGATACTGACTTAGAGGCTATTTTATCAAGAAGCGAGGCTCCTGGGGTGACCTGTGATATGATGATTAAAGAAGCTTTGGCTAATGTGGGTAGAGATAATATGACAGCATGTATTATTGATGTTGTATTTATTTAGTAGATATGTAAATAAAGGTAAATTATGCTAACTTTAAGAATAGGTAACTTACAAGATATAAAAGCTGAGTATGGAGATGTTGAGAATCAAAAGACTTTTTCTGAACTTGGGGGTTATATAGGTAGATCAAAAGACTGTTTGTGGTCACTAAATGATCATACTAGAAAAATTTCAGGCAAGCATATGCTTTTAGAATCTCAATATGGAGAGTTCTTTGTTACAGATATTAGTACTAATGGAACTAAGCTTAACGGTTTAAAGTTAGAGAGAAATCTACCAACTAAAATAAAACAGGGTGATATATTAGAGTTAGGTCTATATAAGTTAGTTGTTGCGAATATCTTAAAAAATGATGCTCACACTGATATTAAACATATTATCGATGACAATAAAGTTCAGGATGATAATGACTCGCTTGCATTTCTAAATGAATTAAACCTTGCAGATAACAATCATCTTCCATTTGAAGACTCTAAAAATCAAGCAATTCATCAGTCAAGAGATCCTTTTGAACAGTTAAGAATTGAGTCGGATTTTATAATTGATGATCTAAATAAAAAAAGTATTGACGCTCCTCAAGCTATAGAAAAAAATAATGAAGATGAAAACTTAGAAGATTATTCACATATAGTGGATATAAAGGAATCTGATCAGGAGTTTGATTTTTCTGCAATAAAAGAAAAAGAGCAATCTTTTACTTTAAAAGAAACTATACAAGAACCTTTACAAACAGCAAACTTCAAGCCTGAGGGCTTAGAACAGCCTAGAAAAATAGACAAAGAGGTAGATGTACAAGTTATAAATCAGCAACGACAAAAAAATATACAACAAGAAAGCTTTAAAGGAGATGACAAATTTCTTGAGATGCTCTGTCAAAAACTTGGACTGTCTTATAATGTGATTTCACAGATTAATAGAGATAAAGTTTATTCAGATGTCATTGATATACTCTCATATTCAGTAGATGGTTTAATTCGTTTGATGATGGAAAGAAACAATGCTAAAAACAAACTGGATAGCGACTTAACAATGTTTACTTCTCAAGTCAAAAACCCTTTCAAAATGAGTATGTCTGCAAAGCAAGCCTTAGAAACAGTGTTTTTTGATATGAATAATCAGATAATGCCAGCAAGACAAGCAGTAGGGGAATCTATTAGTGAAGTAATTTCTCATTTCAAAAAAATAGATAATTCAACTCGAGAAGTAGTTGAGCTTATGGTTGAGTCTTTTGACCCTGATCAGATCGAAAAAGAAGTTACACAAACAGGAAGAGTTTTACCTGGCACACTTGCCAGTAAATGCTGGTCAAAGCATAAAGTTAAATATACTCAAATGCTTGGCACATCAGAAAAACAGAAGAAGAAAAATATAAAAGAATATATATCAGAAAAATATAACCAAAATTAATTGTATAGGTGGAATAATGAAAAAAAGAAGTTTGTTATGTGTTGCTACTACTTTAATTTTATCTCTATTCTTAGGCTCATGTTCAACTGTATATCTTGATGCAGATACAACTAATGATATAAATCCTAACTTGCAGGGTACTCCTTCTTCTATAATGATCTATGTATTTCAACTTAAGGATAAACTGGCATTTGATTCTGCCAATTTTTCTCAAATTAATAGTGAGAATGGCTTGAAAGGATCAGTTATATCTAGAGAAACCTATGTGTTACAACCAGGTGAGCAAAAGGAAATATACATATCTACAGATGAAGATGCTAAGTATATAGGTATAGCAGCCGGCTATAGAAATATTAACTTAGATTGGAAACAAATAGTACCTGTAGAAAGTCATTGGTTGCCAAAAACGTATAAGCTTAAGTTAACAAGCTACGGGGTTAAACTTAAAGAATAAAATTAGGATAGTTTATATATGAAAAGAGTAGCATGGTTCTCTGGACTGACAGTTTCTCAACAGCATTTTCAATTACAAGACACTCTTTTTGAATCAGCTCAGCAAGAGTTAGTTAGAAGTGGTAGATACAATTACGGTCTAAAGAGCATTGAAGTGGATGAAGCTAAGTTAGAGCAAGGGATTATTTCTATTACAAAGTGTGAAGCTATATTACCAGATGGTACAATAATCAATATCCCAGAAATTGATGGCGATGAAATCTCATTACAACTTGACGAAACTTGTGTCAATAAAACTGTATATTTAGCTGTATCACCTATTCCTCAAAATGCACGTTTATTTTCTGAAACTAAATTGAACGCTACTACAGAGCGATACTATATGTCAAATCAGACAGTTAGTGATGCTATGATGGGAGCTGAGAAATCAATAGAGCTATCTATATTAAAACTAAATATGTATTTGATTATAGATACTTCTAATTTCCAAGAATTTATTCTGTTACCAGTAGCTAAAATAAGCTCTGTAAGTTCTAATAAAACAGTATTATTAGACAAAGCTTATATTCCACCATTATTAAATATTTTTGCTAGTAACAGACTTAAAAATATTTTAAAAAATGTTTTTATGTTAGCACAGCAAAGAAAAAAACAAATCATGCAGCGTCTTAAAAATGTCGATGAATATGGGACGGCAGGTCTCATCGAGATGCTGTTTGTACAACTATTAAATAGATATATTCCTATTGTAGAGCATATTTATAACAGTAGTAGAGTACATCCAGAAGAACTTTTTAAAGTTTTATTACAGTTTAGTTCAGAGCTACGAACCTTTACTCATGAAGATAAAGGATATAATGAGTATATTAAGTATAAGCATGAAGATCTTACAGAAATTTTCTCAATATTATCTGAAGATTTAAAAGAAGCATTTGCATGCGTTTTTGAAGAGCGAGCTATTAGAATACCTCTTAGTTATTTTGAGAAATATGCTTTGTATATTGCAAATGTGGAGAGCATCGATTTAACAAATATTTCAGAATGGAGCTTTGTTATAGCATGTAAAACTGAAATGCCAAAAGATCAACTTGCTCTTACATTTCCTAAAATTATAAAGATAGCATCAAAAAGCCAGATATCAAATGTTGTATCAAAACAGTTACCGGGTATCAAAGTAGTATCAATGGCTTCTTCACCAAAACAAATACCATTTATGTCAGATTATGTCTATTTTGAATTAGATAAAAATTCTGATTTTTGGAAATCAATATATGAATCGAAGATAATGTCTATATACCTAACAAGAAAATTTTCGCAAATTGATATGCAACTATGGGCAACAAAGAGGTAAGTATTATTATGTATGCCAATAATGATGATGATAAAACTATATTCATGCCATTAGCTGATAATGACGAAATAACTCAGCGTAATTTTGGGGAAGTAAAACAGGAGCAAGTTAGAGAAATAACTAGCGAGAGCTTGTTTCAAAAGGTTTCGAAACAGGAGTATATGTTTGGTCCAAATAGCCTTATGAAATATGCAAGTGAAATCTTTGCTACACATTATCAAGTAATTAATCACTCCATAGATTTTAGTGTTGATAAATTAAAAATGATTCTATCAGATGGATTGACAAAGTTTACAATTAGATGTCAACAGGATGGTATAGGTGATAATCTTCTTAAAAGCGCTAAGTATATTTTATGTGCTTTCATAGATGAGGCAATTTTAGCTACAGAATATGGGCAAAATATACACTGGTCTCAGCAATCTATGCTAAGTAGTAACTTTAATGAGTCTTGGGGTGGAGAAACGTTTTTCAAAATCAGATTATTTTGTTTAGATAATATATCTGAATATATAGAAGTGTTTGAGCTTATTTATATATGTTTATGCCTTGGGTTTAAAGGACAGTTCTCTAGTAAGACGAATGGGAAGCTTATGTTAGATAGGCTTAAGAGAGAGTCATACGATGTTATATGTCAATATAGAGATCTACATGATGATGCTTCTATTGCAAAACACTGGCAGACAGATTATGAGCCAAAAGCTCCAATAAAATATAAGCATACTTTTTCTATCTTTTTTGGAGTTATTTTAGCTATACTTTTAGTTATATATATAGGTCTCTCATTCTTTATAAATCAAGCAGAGCTACCTGTTTTGAAAGATATTGATAATACTAAAAATCAGCTTATATCATCATATGAGTCATCACCGTCTGTTCCGCCTGTTTCTAAAGATACAGTCAACGAGTAGCAAGGCATTTGGAGATAGATCTATATGACTAATCTTTTTAGAAAAGTTCCTTTAGCTTTGAGTAAGTTTGTAAGAACTCGATGGTTCTTATTTCTTGCTATATTTTGTATTTTAATATTATTTATTTGGTTAGTTATTCCAGGTATTTCATTATTTGGGTTTTCTATTTTAAAATCAACAAATGCTAAGCTATTCACAACATTACTTCTTATAGTTGTTATATTAATATATGTATTACATAAGAAAAATCTATTAAGCTTTTCATCTTTTGTTGTATTTCTTGCAAGAAGAAAGAATAAAAAAACTAAAGCTCTTAATTTAACAAGTTATAAGGTAAGAGAAGAGTTAAAAAAACTATCTTTATTATTAAAGAAAAGAAAAAAGATAAGTAAGATTAATACTCCGGTATATACGATTCTTGGAAATAATAAAGAATGTATAGAAGCTCTTATGAGACATACCTCTAAGAGTAGTAGTGTTACAAATGATTCTATATCTGTTGTAGATAAGTTTAATAGTTCAGAGTTATCGTGGAATATGTCTGTAGATAAAGCGTTAATAGCTTTATTTAATCTCAAAAACTTCTATGGATTATTTCAACATATTTATGCAATGGACAAGCACTATCCGATTAATGGTATCATTTATGTTGTTAGCTTAGATAAGATATTTGAGTCAAAAGATGCTATATCGTTATATCAGAAAAAAATCCAAACAGAAATTTTTGAATTAAGAAAATATTTGGAAAAAATAAATAAGAAATTTCATATCAAAATACCTGTATATGTTACCTTTACAGGTATGGAGGTTATATCTGGATTTGAGGATTATTTTTCTGTAGCTTCAGATAAGCTTAAATATGACCCTTTAGGAGTTACTTTATCTGAGAGTGAATCTATTAGCTTCAGAAGAATAAGAGAAAAGTTTCAAGAGTTTTTTGATAGTCTAAATGAAAATATTATTACTAAATGTGATAATACGCAACCTACGGAAAAAGTAATTAATATAATTACTTTTTCTAAGCAAGTACTTTTCTGTTTGGATACTATAGAATCTAGTCTAGATAGATTCTTTGATAACAAAATTCAAGAGAAAATATTAGTTAGAGGTTTTTATTTTGTCAGTTATAAAAATTCTGATACATGCTTTGATTTTATGCGCATGCAAACCTTGAGTAAGGTGAAAAAATCAATGGACCAAAGGGTTTATTTTTTAGACAATATATTTAAAAAGATTATCTTAAAAGAAGTTTATAACTTTGGTGAAAATACTACCTATATCAAAAAGTTAAAATATAGAGACTATAGTAAATCTGCTGCTTTACTATCATGTGGCTTTGTATTGTCTTTTATTTGGATTAAAAGCTCCTTATCTTATATAAACTTATTTAACAGTGTGGACTCTAAATATAATAAAGCGCTACACTCTAATATAGGACCTAATAATGCTGCAATTGAATTTGCTAAACAAATAAACTATGAGCATAATCTTTCATTGTATGGACTATATTATAATAGAACTCTTATTACCGATATATTAAAAATATATCAAAGGCTTGTGCAAATTAAGTTCATACCAGATTTACAAAGTGATATTGAGAATCAACTTAGACAAGCGATAAATGATATACCTAAAAATAATACAGCTAACTCAAAACAAATTGAGCATTTGAATATATGGCTAGCAACATACTTAATGCTAGTAAATAAAGAGCATTTTAATGAAACTTCTTTCACTAGAAATATTTATACTATGTGGAAAAAGCAACAAATATCAGCACAAGATCTTTCTGATAAAGAAGAGTTGTTGAAAGCAGTTATTATTTCTGGTTTTCCAGATACTATTAAATTGAACAAATCTTTATTATTTGAGGCTAGAAATATTTTAAGATCAAGCTCAACTTATGTTTTAGCATATCAAATGTTGAAGGATAAGGCACTAGTAGATAATGATGAATATATTTTATTGGGAGACTCTGGAGATTTAAACACAAGCCTGGTATTTGATAATAAGGTAGTCAAATTGCCAGCTTTATACACCAAAAGAGGGTACTATGATATTTATCTTAAAAATCAGGTTGAATATTTAAAACAGGCTGCAAAAAGTATGTGGGTTTTATCAGATGAAGATAGCTTTGATAGATTATCTTTAGTTTCTTTAAAATCTAATATGGATATTTTATATTGGAATGATTATTTAGAAGTATGGAATAAGGCATTAGATGATATTAATATTCAAAGAACTACGAGTATTAGCACACTTATAAAGCTTTTAAATAGTTTAACTGTAGAAAATAATTCGATCATCGCAGTGCTTAAGAAGATTACACAAAATACTAATTTTATAAGCGTAGAAGATATATCTAGTAAAGTTGGACTAAGTGGTAATAATAGAAACATAGTAACTACAAGTTATAGAGGACTTATTAAGTCTCTTGCTGAATATAAAAAGTCTCAAGCTAGTGAAAATGATTCATCTAAAGGCTCAGGAACCATATCTATGATAGCAGGTGAGTTGGGAGATATTCGCAATTCTCTTGTGGTAATATCATTATCTAGTCAGCCTGATTTAGATGCATTTTTATTAGTGCAAAACAAAAAGGATTCGGCTATATTTAAAAATCTTGCAAGTTTATGGGAGATGGGCAATAATGCTCCACAGCCTGTAAAAAAATGGACATCTCAACTTGTAAATATTACAACGAGAGTCTTAAATGATATGGCAATAAAAGAAATAAATATGCGTTGGCAGAAAGGGCCATTAACATATTACAATAGCTATCTAAAAGATAGATATCCAATAAAATTAGAATCACATAAAGAGAGTTCAACAAAGTCTTTTATAGAGTTCTTTAAAAAAGGCGGTGTCATGCAAAAGTTCATAAAAGAAAATATGTCATCACTTATTGAGAAAAGCTCTAATTCTAACGGTTATGTTTGGAAAAAATATTATGGCGAACCATTTGCTTATGATAAGAACTTTTTGGAAATGATTAATTCATTTAATATGATAGAAAATATGTTTTTCTCTAATGATGGTGTTGGTTTTAAACTATTTTTAACACCTGAGTTTTTGGCTAAAAATTTATCTGTGCTGACTATAAATTATGCAAATAAATCATATAGCTACGCTAATGGGCCTCAAGAAGATTTTATTATTGACTGGCCAACTACTAATGTCAGTAAGTCTCCTGTTACGATAAGCTATACATCAAAAGATAATGAAACAAATATGATAAATTTTGATGGTGAATGGGGACTATTTAAATTTTTGGAAAAAGGTAATATTAGCTACAATGATGAGAAAGGCGTTAATATATTTAAAATCTATAATGACAAAACTGTTTTAGCAGAATACATATTAAAAACCAGTAGCTTAGATGACAAGTTTAGTTTTGAAACTTTTAAAAAGCTACATGTGTTTGATAACATTGATAACTCTAATGAGGTAAATAAATGAAGCGAGATTTAGTTTCAAAAACGATAATAAGCCATGCTAGTGCTTTAATTATTATATGGATATTATTACCTTTTTTTAAATTATCTAGCTACGATCTTTTTGCTAGTGAGGTAGTTAAATTATTTTTGACCTGTATATACTTTATTACTTTTTATGTAATTAAAGCACATAAAGATTATAAAATTAATTTTAATATTGCAGATCAAGAATATAATGGTTATTTATCTAAGTTCTCAGAAGCCTTAAGAGAACTTATTTATTTACAGACAAAAAATATTAAATTTTTTAGAGGGCGAGGATTATACAAATCACCATGGTTTCTGACACTTGGATTATCTGATAGTGGAAAAACCACTATAGTTAAAAACTGCAATATACATTTTAATTCAAAATACAGTGAAACTAGCGCAAAATCAAATAAGCCAACTTTCGATTGGTATAGTTCACCAGATGTAACTTTCATAGATATAAATTCTAAACTAACAGAAGTTTCTAGAGTCGAGGAAACAAGTCTATTTGATAGTGTTATAGACTTAGTCAAAAGAAATCGTCGTCTTAAGCCATTAGATGGATTAATTTTAAATATAAATGCTGAGCGTCTCATTACTGAGACACCTAATGAATTAGAAAGAGATTTTAATAAATATAAAATTATTTTAAAAAAGATATATAACAGTGGTATTAGGAATATTCCTATATATATTTTTTTAACTAATATGGATAAAGTACCTGGATTTGTAGAATACTTCGATCCTAAAAGTTTTGATGTTACAAATAATATTTTAGGAGTAACATTACCATCTTCAAATACTTCAGAACCACTTGATTGGCTTGATGATCAGTTTAATAATATAATTAATAATATCAATGAAAATGTTTTCTCTAGTATTAGAAAGAAAAATTCAAATATAGATAATGATAGAGCATTTTATTTTGTCAGATACTTTACATATCTATGTGAAAAGTTAAACTCTTTATTAGCAGATGCTGTATATGAAAATAACTACACAAAGAGTTTATATTTGAGAGGTGTTTATTTTACTGCGGTTAGTACAAATAAAATACATCATTTTGATAAAGCTAGATCTGATATCTATTTCTTAAAAAATATAATGAAAGATGTCATATTAAAAGAGGGTAGAAAAGCAACATTTATTGATAATACTGTCCACTTTCTATCAAAGCATAAAAACTATGTTTATTCTATTTCAGGTATTACTGCTGTTGGCTTGGTATTGTCTTGGATAACAGGATATACACAAGCATCATACTATTTAGCAGAAGTTAAACATACCAATAATACTTTACAGCCTATAATAGGAGCCCCTTTATATACTCCAAGCTATTGGGAACGTATGCAAAAGTTAGAATATTTAGCAAAACTAAGAAATACAAAATTTGCAAGCTGGCATCATTTTGGTTTTAGTTTTCCTACGCTAACAGACAAGGCATTAAATGAGCAGTATAATATAGAGTTGAAAGAAGTATTTAGGCCATACATTTTACAAGAAATCAAGAATAATATTCAATCTTTAATGGATAAAATCTCAAATACTGGTGATAATGAGACTGTTGATAAAGCTCAAAAAATGCAAACTTTATATAACTGGTTAATGATGTATGTGATGTTTGATAAAACACAACATATGAATACTAAATTTATAAAAGATAATTTAGATAGTTACTGGAAAAACTTATATGATAATGATAGTGAGACTTTAAATTCACTAGAGGTTTATTTAGATGATTTACTTTTACTACCATCAGATGCTCTACATAGTAAACTAGATAACTCTTTGATAGAAAAAGCAAAGAATGTGTTGGGTGGTGATATTTATGTTTATAGAGCTTATGAACAGTTTAAACAAAAAAATATAGAGCAAAAAGCAAACTATAGGCCTGTAATAATAGGCGGTCTACAGTATGTGAATTTATTTGAAAAACCTATAAGTATTAATTATGTTTATACTGTAGATGGATGGCAGAATTATTCAAAAGAAAACTTAGTTAAAGAACTAGAAATAGCTGAGAAAGACCAGTGGGTTTTTGATTCAATAGATCAAAAATCCAAATTTGATGCGACAAAAGCAAAATCAAAAATATTTGATCTTTACTGGAATGATTATGCGAGTGTATGGGTTGACGCTTTGAAAAGTATCAAATTCAGGAAGACAAATTTCCAGCAAAAGTATAATGATAGTAGAAATAATAGCTATATATCTGTTTTTGATCAAATATTTACCCAGTTGAAAACTAACTTAACTTCAGATGTGGTTTCATCAACAAATGGTAGTGATAAGAAAATGATATCTTCTCTGGCTAACTTTGTTAATAATAGATATAGAGTTGATCAGCTTAACGAAAAGATTAGTTTACTCGAAAAGTTAGTTATGATAATGAGCAGCAATTCAAGTACGAATCAAGAACAAGCTTTTGTTGTATCTGAATTAATAGCTACAAACAAACAGGATTCTTTAATAGGACTTAAGGAAATGGTTAAAGAGTTACCTACATCAATGACATTCTTAGTTGATAGCTATTTGAGTAGTTTCACTTATAGTATGTTTGATGCTGGTGCTATCTATGATACGGATTTATGGAATAATGAACTTTCACAGTTTTGCTCTAGTAATTTAGCATCAAATTATCCTTTTGCAAATTCAAAAGATGAGTTAGGTCTAAATGAATATAAACAGCTTATGTCTAAGTCTAGTGATTTGATGAATTATATAAATAATAATGTTTTACCATTTGCTATAAAAGATAAATCTGGTTTGTTAACCATTAAAGAAATTAATAATGTTAAGTTTCCTTTTGATAAGCATTTATTTAAACAAATTAATGTGATTTCACAGCTAAATGCGTTAACAAAAAATAACAATACTAATTCGTCAGAAGATAAGTTAAATATGACAGTTGGACTAACGCCAGTACTCCTTTCAAGTGACTTATCTGGAGTCGATATTATATATGATAATAAAAAATATGGTTATTTCAATGGTCCTCAATATCAGCAAGATTTTTATTGGCCAGCAAAAGATAGTAGTACTAGTGGTACAGTACAAATAATATGGCATTATAAAAATAAAGAAGATGTCAAAAATGTTTATACTGGACCTTGGGGATTGATAAACTTCTTATCGCATTTTGAATATAATCAAAAAGATGATACTTATACTATCAAGTTTAATAAGAGTTTCGCAACATATAAAATATCTACAAAAGGTAAAGGTAGTATAAATAGTTTAGGAAGCTTAGAAAATTTACAATGTAAGTTTTAAGAGAGAAAAATGTTAGGTTTTTTAGAAAATTATATAGTCGATGTTACAAATAGTATTGAGCCTTTAGATATATCAGAGGTTCAATATAGTCAAGAATTTGAAGCTATTGAAAATGAGATACAGAAGTTACAAAATGTAGTACCTGAAACACCTGATTGGCAATTAATTATTGAAAATGGGAAGGTGGTTTTAACTACACAAGGTAAGCATCTTAAAATTATCACTTATATAATAGTAGCACTATATCAGAAATATAAAGTAGGTGGACTACTTGCTGGTTTATATATGTTTTCTAACATTTTGACTCAAGAAAAAGATGCTATTATGCCATATGGGAAAAGGAAAAAATCTCGAATAAACTTGATAACATGGATGGTAAAGTTCATAGCAGATTATCGAGATAGAAATCCTCAAGATTTGCAATTAAAAGATTTAGATCGAGTAGATCAAGCTAAACAAGATGTGATTAATTGGTTTAATGAGTTTCATGCAGATGATGACAATTTAGCATTATTACAAATTTATGATTGGTTTCTTAATGCAAAGAAGACTTTAGAGAATGAAAAAAGAATTCAAGAACAAAAAACTGTATTAGCTCAAAAAGAGCAAGAAAGGCTAAAGCAAGAGCAAGAAGAGGCTTTAGAAAGGCAAAGACAAGAACAGGAAAAGCTAAAGCAAGAACAAGAAGAGGCTTTAGAAAGGCAAAGACAAGAGCAAGAAGACAGAGATTTAGCCAAGACACAATATGTTGAGAGTGAAATAGAAGAGCAAGACCTTGGTTCTAAAGAGTTAGCAATAGACGATTTTACCAGTGTTAAAGAGTATGCTAGATCTGAATTACTTGATAGGTTAGCATTTTGTAAAGATAATCAAGATGATTTATTTACATTGCTAATCCAATCCAGAAAAATCTTGTGGAATACTCTTTATTATAATGATTTGTATGAGGAAACCATAGAAACTAGTACTTCACCTGATTTAGCAGAATTAAATCAAATACTATGCATTTCGGATCCTATTTTAAAATTAGGTGAGTTAGAGAAGTTATTTATAAAAAATCCTTTTTTGTTGGATATACAAGTGTATATGATACAAATACTAGATGATATGTACATGAAATCTAATGATAAAGTATTTAAAAAAATCAGTGATTTTATTTCTGCTGAATTAGCTTTTTTAATAAGCCAAATTCCAAATATTTTTGAGTTATCTTATGAAGATAGAGTTTGTATTCCAGAGTATATTTACGACTGGGTTTTTACTCAATTAGTAGATGATATATCTATTATTAGAGAAAAATTTGAGGAATACATTGAATGTTATGATGTGGATATGCAATATAATAAAGTTATAGAGTATGTAAAGAAATCCAAATTCTTGAATTTAAAAATGGGCTTCTTGTTATATGCTTGTGATAATCCACATTTAAGTAACTATTCTAAAATAAATGTTATTGAAAAATTTGTTTGTGATGACTCTTTGGTAGATCAATGTATTGATAATAATATCGAACTAAGAGAGGTCTTCAGGAGTTTAAATAACCTGTACGAAGAATATATAGTTGACACATCAGATCAATCTTTAATAAAAAGAAAAGAAGAGATAATGAAAAAAATTAGTTTCTAAGCTTTTAGAAGATGATTATTTAACTTATAATCAAATTTATATATACATAAATTTTAACTAGAAAGGAGTGTTTTATGGCAAAAGGGATATCAAAAGAAGGTAGTGTTGCACCAAAAGAAAGAATAAATATCAAATACCGTAGTCATGGTGATAAAGTCGAAGAAAAAGAACTTCCACTAAAGCTTCTTGCTGTTGGTGACTTTACTTTAAAAGAGGATGATACTCCTGTAGAAGATAGAAAGGCTGTAAATATAAATAAGTTAAATTTTGATGATGTTATGAAGAGCTATAATTTATCACTAGATATGGCTGTTGAAAATAAAATAAATGAAGATGAAAAAGATTCAGAACTTGGTATTAAACTTAAATTCGATTCTATAAAAGATTTTAATCCTGACTCGATTGTTGAGCAAGTTGATGAATTAAAAAAATTGAAGCAGTTGAGAGAAGCTCTAGTTGCTCTTAAGAGCCCTCTTGGTAATGTGCCAAAATTCAGAAGAAATCTACAAAGCTTAGTTAAAGATAAAGAGTCATTAGATAAATTATGTCAAGAACTAGGAATAGAGTCTAATACTGAAAAGTAATATTTTATAGTTTTTAAAGGAGAGATAGAATAATGTCTACACAACATAGCCATGAAGGTTCTTTGTTAGAGAGTTTATTAGAAGATGTTTCTTATGATGAGAGCAATAGCGAACAGATAGATGAAACAAAATTGGGTTTAACGGCATTACTAGGTGAGATAGTTAAACATCAAGATGCGGAAGAAAAAATCGATCGTTCATTAATTGATAAGTTCATAGCGGAGATAGATGAAAAATTAAGCAAACAAGTTGATCAGATTGTCCATAATGAAAAATTTCAACAGTTAGAATCTGCTTGGAGAGGTTTACATTTCACAGTCAATAGAACTGATTTTAGAGAGAATACTCGTGTTGAGTTAATGAACCTTTCAAAACAAGATTTGATGGACGATTTTGAAGATGCTGCTGAAATAAGCGAATCTGGGTTTTATAAGAAAGTATATACTCAAGAATATGGTCAATTTGGTGGTGAACCATATGGGGCTATCATAGCTAATTATGATTTTTCACATTCAACTCCTGATGTGAAGCTGTTGCAGAATGCTGCTGCTGTAGGTTCTATATCTCATGCACCTTTTATAGCAGCGGTTTCACCAAAAATGTTTGGTATAAATGATATTACTGAGTTATCAACAATAAAAGATTTGACATCATTATTTGAGCAGAAAGCATATATTAAGTGGAATGCATTTAGAGACACTGAAGACTCTAAGTATGTAGGCTTAACAATGCCGAAGTTTTTATTGAGAGAACCGTATGATCCTGAAGAAAGACCTATAAAATCTTTTAACTATAAAGAAACAGTTAAAGAACATAATGACTATAGCTGGGGTAATACAGCTTTTGCATTTGCTAGTAGAATTACAGAAAGTTTTGCCAAGTATCGCTGGTCACCAAATATTATTGGTCCGACAAGTGGAGGTGCGGTAGAAGATCTTCCAATACATAATTTCGAATCTATGGGTGATATAGAAACAAAGATTCCTACAGAGACTCTTATTTCTGATCGTACGGAATATGAATTGTCAGAGTTTGGTTTTATTCCTTTAGCGTATAGAAAAGGTAGTGATAATGCTGCTTTCTTCTCTGCAAACTCAGTTCAGAAAGTTAAAACTTTTGGGATCTCTGAAGAAGGTAAAGCTGCGGAACTAAACTATAGATTAGGCACACAACTACCATATATGTTTGTCATATCTAGAATAGCTCACTACATTAAAGTAATGCAAAGAGAACAGCTAGGTAGTTGGAAAGATGCTACAGATCTTTCTAGAGAGTTAAATGAATGGTTATCTCAATATGTTGCAAATCAAGATAATCCTACTGCAGAAATTCGTAGTAGAAAGCCACTAAGAGAAGCTAAAGTAACAGTTAGTGATGTTCCTGGTAATGCTGGTTGGTATACTGTGAAGATTCTAGTGAGACCACACTTTAAATATCAAGGTGCTGATGTTACTTTATCTCTAGTTGGTCGATTAGATGAACAAAAGGGTTAATTGATTTAAACTTTAAAGTAATACTTATTAAAACAGGGATGAGATTATGCATGCTAAGAGCTTATTTAATCGTATTAAATCCCAAGATTTTTCTTACAGCGAAGCTGGATTCAATGACTTGTTATCTCAAATTTCTACTAATTTAGAGTTGCTATTAAATACAAAGCAGGGAGCTACTTTAATTGATTTAGAATATGGGATACCTGATTTTAATGGGATCACCCATAATATTTATCAAGAGCTATCAGCGTTAGAAAAAGAAATAATTAGGATAGTTAATAAGTATGAAAAAAGAATGCAAGTTAAAAGTATAAAAACTACTATAGATTCTAAAAAGAATCCAGGACAAATACTTTTTATATTAGAGGGATATGTACTGTATCAAAATAAAAAACACTATATAGAATATCAAACAGTGATGACAGATACTGGAAGAGTGATGGTGAGGAGTAGTTAGTGAGCTTTCAAGATGTATATGAAAAAGAATTAATTCATATAAGAAATACAGCAAAGGAGTATGCTAAGAGTTTTCCTAATATAGCTCCTTTTTTAGAAAATCATTCTCAAGACCAAGATGTTGAAAGGTTGATAGAGGCCTTTGCATTTTTAACTGCAAAAGTTCAAAAGCGCCTTGATGATGGAGTACCTGAATTATCTCAAAACATTTTACAAACGATATGGCCAAAATTTTTACAGCCATATCCCTCAATTACAGTTTTAAAATTTGGATTAAATGATAAACCCAAAGAAGAAAAACTTACGATTCCAAAAAGTAAAATAATATCTGGAAAATATAAAGAAATAGATTTAAGTTTTAGAACTTTTGCAGATGTTGATATTTATCCAATTAATTTAACTAAAGTAAGCTCTGATATATATAATAACAAGGAGATTATAGAGTTACATTTTGACATTGATTATAAAATGTCATTATTCGATTTTGAAGAGATAAAGCTACCAATATACATATTAGGCAATCAATCAACTAGTTTGCAAATAGCATACTTATTGAAGAAAAAAGTTATGAACTTAGAGTTACTTGATTCTAATAATAATCTTATTGGAGGATATGATGCTAGTTTCTCAGATGTTGATTTACTAGAAAAAGCAGGGGTAGAATCAACTCAGCCAGATATTTTTAGGTTGATTACTCATTATTTTCGTTATCCAGAGTTATTCAATTATATAAATCTTGAGTTAGTCAAGAAAGGTATCTCTAGATCTCGAATAAATATTGATAAGTTTAAATTGAGAATAACAGTAGCTCTAGATGGAATTGAGTATATTCCAATGACTATGAAAAACTTTGCTCTGTATACAACACCTATTATAAATGTAGAAAAAGCATCAATTTCACCTATACATTATAATAATAAGACTAAGAATCATAAAATTAGGTTAGATGATAATAAAAATAAAGCTATTAATAAGATTACAAAAGTAAGTAGTCTTAGTAAAAATTCTGCTAAGAAAAACGAAATATTTTTATGGAATGATTTTGAAAGTAGTTTCAATGATAAACCTTTATATAAACAATTTATTAGTAATAATGCTGTAAATGGTAAGCCCGAATTTAATCTAACTTTTGAAAGTAGTGTATTGGATAACTCATATATATCGATAGAGGGGGAGAGCTTCTGTTTAAATACTCATGAGATACTAGGAGAAGGTAATATTAGTTCTACTACTAAAAAGTTAGCTTATACATATAAAAATATCACTCATGTTACAGCACCTATTATTCCTGATTATTCTGATAGGAATCTTTGGCAACTAATAAATTTCTTCTCTGTGCGTTTGGGTAAATTAACTACAGTAGAAACTCTTAGACAATTGATAATATTATTTAATGATATTCAATTACATAGGAAAACTCAGCAAAAATCACTAACTCAGAAAGTATGTAATGCTATTAATAAAATTAATTTAGAAATAGAGCAGGAATATTATAAAGGACGAGTTATTAGAGGAAATGTTATTGAGATAATAATTAACGAACAAAGTTTTTTAAATGAAGGAGATATATATCTTTTTGGATCAATTTTGAACCAAATATATAGTAGTCTAGCTGATGTGAATACATATAATCGTGTGAGAATGATAGGTATGGAAAAGGGTTCAGTCATGGAGTGGCAAGCATGTCTGTCATAGATGACTTATTACTAATAGAATTAGAACAACTTAAAAAGATATATATTGATAAATCATTAGAAGTTGTTGTAAAGAAAGTTCTATCAATCAATTCGAAATATGATAATAAGATTAAAATTGGATATAAGTGTGATGCTAGTTTAGCATTTGCAGCTAGAGAGATAGATGATATTAGTTGGAAAGTATCTGATGATGAGTTTGTTGAGCTTATAATTCATATAAACTTTTTTGGATTACAAAGTGTAAATAGTCCATTACCTCTAAATCTTCATGAGCAAATAGTGCATGATGTTAATAATGACAGTAACGAGTTAAATGATTTTTATAATTTTTTTAATAATAGGCTTGTTGAGCTTTTAGCTGAGAGTTTTTATAAAAATGTACTTGCTAGAAATAATATTATAAATGATATTTGGCCTAATATTCTTGGATTAGCTCTACAAGTGTATAGTGATGATAAACAAGTTTTTTATCGTATTATGAATAGTGCTCCTTTGTTATTTGGTAATCGTATATCTTCTAATAATGCGGCAAAATTGATAGAAAATTTCTTTGAATTTGACAGAGTATATATAGAAAGTTTTGTACCTAGAGTTATAGAGTTAAAGGCTAATAATTTAACAAGATTATCCAAAGCAAATAGCGATTTTGATGGAGGATTTGTGCTCGGTAATGAAACTGTTGATATCCCGAATAGCTGTATGATTCATATATATTTACAAGATGCAAAAGAGTATCTTCCTAATGGAAGTAAGAATGCTCTTTTAAATAAGCTTATAAAATTTTTATTGCCACATCATATCTTGTATTCGATATCTTTACATTTACCCAAAAATATCCCAATGACATTATCTGCAGATAATGTTTATTTAGGCTGGACAACGATGGTTACCAGCCAAGAGCAGCCTCAAACAATATATTTAGAAGGAATATAGCATTATGCAACAATATATATCAAGTTATGCTCATGCTCAACCTAATGTTTATTATGATAGTAAATCTGGTAAATTCAAACATGTTGTAAGTGTAAGTTATGGTTTTGATTTAGAAGCTTCTGAGAATTTGATACCTATTAACAGTCTTAGTACAATGCTGAACAAATTACTAGAGAGCCAAAAGATGGGTTACGATGAGGGATATGATAAGCCTCAGCCAGAATATTTAGTATATGCAGTTTTACCAGCAGTAGAAACTCCTAAAGAGCTAATAGTCTCCGTAGGTGATAATACAAAAAAGATCATCCAACAGCCGAAAAGAGTTTGGAAAAAAAGTGGTATGAGCTATGTGATTGAAAAATCAAATTCAACAGAAATTGTACCATTGAGTTATACGAAAGCTTATGGAAGTCCAGAATATTCTAAAAATCCATTTGGACAAGGATATTTCGGCAAAAAAATGTCTCAAGAGTTACCAATATTTGAATATAAATCTAATCAAGTAAATACTCCTATAGATAGAAATATTGAACCGGCTGGACTGTCTGGAAAACATGTATTATGTGCTTCTAGACGAACATTTTTAGGAAAATATAGTAGAAGTGAGCAAAAATCTATAGCTGCAATACCTGCCTTTCCAAAATCTATGGATCAAAGATATTTTATGATGAGTTCTCCAGATCAATGGTTAGATAATCTAGAGCCTGCTACCAAGTACAAGCTTATAGGCTTTGGTAATAAGGAAATAATGGGGGTGGTTCCTGATTATAGGGTAAATATCATTGCTAAAGATAATAATGCTAAATACAAAGAATATGATGGAAAGACTGATACTTTGGTCTTATTACCAAATTTAGTAGCTGGGATAATCGTTACAAGATTTGTATTTGAAACAAATTCTATGGTTTTAGCTGATGAACTAGATACGGTTATGATACAGCTTAATGATGCTAATAATCCGCATTTACTTTCAGAGAATATAAAATATATAGATGAGAGAATTGCAAATCCTAGTGAAACTGGATTAAAAGAAACTGATTTGTTGCCAAAATCTATGCAAAATGAAAATATTTAGAGGATGCTATAATGTCAAATGAACAAGGAAAACGACCATTGGATGATTATTGCGAGAGTATCCCGTCTATACAAGAGATAGATCATAAGGGTGAGTATGGTGCAGAACCTCCTTTATATAATGTATCATTAGGTCCTGATATGGTAGATGAATTATTAGAATATCCTGTCGAGTTATGTAGTATAAATAACTTTGTATACGATAAATTATGGACAAAGCCTGCGTATGATTCATTATTAGACAAAGTTCAGAAATTAAATAAAGATTGGCAAGCAAAAACTATAGATACTATAGATCACCAAGATACTGATTTTGCTAATCTAAATGCGCAAAACTGTGCAATCGTATCTAATAAATATACAGGAGCTAATTTTTCAGCTGCTAAATTTAATAATGCAAAAATAGTAGGATGCAAATATAAAAATTGTAGTTTTACAAATAGTCAATTTGAGTCTACTGAATTAGGTCAAAGTGCATTTACTAATTGTACATTTGATAATGTTAATTTTGATAAAGCTACTATTAAGAGTATTGTTTTTAAAGATTGCACATTTACCAAATGTAGCTTTAGTGGTACACAGCTTCATACTACTGACTTACATAATTGTAATATTATACAATCTAAATTTAATTCAGAGATGTGGTATAAGGGCAATATATTAAAAACTAGTATATTAAAGACAGTATTTAATAAAAGTCAGTTTAGTGGGATGTTGATAGACTCTTCAAAATTAACTGATAGTTCCTTTTTAAAAGTTACATTTTTTGCAAGCCAGATCCAAAATGCAGAGCTAAATAATAACTCATGGTTAAAAGTGGGCTTTGCTAATGGTAATAGTATATATAAGTCTCTACTTTATAATGAAAATATTCAACAATGTAACTTCAGTGATAGTGAGTGGAGGGAAGTTGAGATTCAAAATTCGCAAATGCTAAATAATGATTTTAGTCAAGTAGAAATGCATGATACGGACTTGGTTGGAGTTAAGGGTGCTGGAGATAACTTCGCTACTGGGATACTTGCGAACTGTAAGCTTGTTGATTGTGATTTTGCACAAGCTAATTTTACAGCAACTGACTTTATCGTTAATAGCTCTATTCAAAACTGTACTCTAGAGAAGCTAATATATGCGTATGCAAATTTGCCTCAAGGATTTGATGATAATCAGCTTAAAAAGACTTCTCAAGCTCAAATAAAACCACTAACTGAGAAAGATCTAACTAATAACTAGTATATTAAGTATTTTTAATTTGAAAGAGACTATTATCGCTTTTAGATATATTTTGAGCAGGTATATTTTGACCTTTAAATTCTTTAATAAGGTTTATTTCTGTTATTTCTTGATATTTTTTAAAGAAATAAACTTTATCTTTTAACTCACTTTTAATGCCTTTTTTTACACACTCAAGCATAAAATCATCATAGTCGGTTTTAGATTGTTCATCCAATTTATATTTCTGCATTGCTATATCGGGTCTTATTGACTGGACAGTTATTTCTTCATTACCTTTTTTGATTTTGTTATCAATAATTATATAAGACATAGCATATATTCTTGGATTTTTTAATTCTCTTAATAATGCTTCAGTGCTTGGTTTATTATAAGGAGATAATTCATCTCCATGATTTTTTATATACGCTAAGACTAGCCTATAATAATTAAGTAAATCTTTTTTAGTTATGGTTTTTAAAAAAGTTCTACCACTATTGTTAGTATTTTGTATTTCTTGAGACTGTATTGGTAATTTATAACTAAAATTAAAAGTTTTTATATTAGCAGGAACTGTACCATACGGACTAGTAACACTATCAGCTATTTTGACCCCTACCTTACTTATAAGATACACATCAAATATAACTTCTATATTCTTAGGATCTTCAGCAAATTTAGGACATTCAAGACTTACTGATATTTCAGTTGTTTTTTCTGTGTAGAGAGCATTATCTATAGCAGACTCCCAAATTTCCTCAGAAGGAGCATTAGGAGCTTTACTTATTTGTTTATTGATTTTGACATCATCTTTGACATCTATATTTATATCAAGAGGATTAAACATAGTAATACACGTTTCTAATTGTTGTTCTGAATTGTCAAATTTTGCCATACCAATTTCCTATCTAAGACTAAATGTAATTCTAAAAATAATAGAACTAAATACAAACTTATATTTGTTTTCTAATAAAATATTACCGTATTAGTACTAATTTTAAAATCCTTGATTAATATTCTTTACTCGAGTTAATAAGAATTAAATATTAAAAAATTTTATTGCTACAATTCCCCTTCAAGTGTTGAAGGGGTGGCAGTCATTAGACTGACGGGGTAGTACTTTTTTGAAATCTACAAATTCCCCAATTCTTTTTTAGCAGATTCTAAGTTTAGTTTATTAGCACCAGTAGGGCAATATTTGGTGTTTTCAGCTGTAGGTTTGTTATCTTGGTATAGTGCTATAGCTTGATTTAGATATTCTTTAGCTTTTGAGTTATCTTTAGGTAGTCCAGCAGAGCCATCTATATATGCCTGTGCTACCAACTGTTCGCCCATTGCTAAACAGTAAGGATATTCTTTTTCAAAGACATCAAAGTTAGTCATTAGATAGCTACTCTTAGCTTCTTCATTACCATTAGCTATGGCTATTTCTGTCCATTTATAACCAGTTGCAAAATTTTGTTTAAGATCTCCATTTTGACCACTCACATACATACCACCTAACTGTTTTTCAGCAAGACTATTGCCCAAATTAGCAGCTTTAGTTATATATTCTAATCCTTTAGTTTTATCCGCTTTGCCTGCTTGTCCAAAGTAATAGATATTGCCTGCTGTAGTTAATGTTAAAGTATATGTGTCATGTTCATTAGCGGATTCAGGTTTATGATTATCATAATAGTTACTAAGCCATAAAGAATATTTTAGAGCGTTCTTATAATCTTTTTCTTGGGCATAGCTTCCCGCGAGAACTCCACTAGCTTCAGGATAATCTTTATTTTCTGCGTAAGGCTTACATAATTCAATAGCTTCTTTATATTCTTTATTTAGACCTGCTTTATAACACTCCTCAATACTAGCATATAAATTTGCAGATAATCCTAACAAAATAGTTGATAGTAATAGTTTATTTTTTAGTTTCATTTTGTATTTTCCTTTTTTCTGGATACTACGATCAAGTCCGTAGTATTGTAAGTTAAATCCCTAGTATAATTTTACCTAAGGAGTCAAATTAAAGTGAAAAGCTTTAGTTATAAGCTAAGCGACCGTCGTAGGATAGATTTACACAATCGTCGTCATCAAGGTAC